>JBCBSO010000700.1:0-2145 GCA_039819205.1 Actinomycetota bacterium | reverse complement strand
CACCGCAGGCTGGCGCTCGGCCAGCGCGAGCGCAGTAGTCGTTCCAGATCCCCGAGTGGCGATCGATCATCCAGCGCGTGAACTGCGCCGTGGACCCGGACCCGTCTGATCGAACGACCGGCACGATCTGCCGTGCCGGCATCACAAGCCCGGGATTGTCGGCGGCGATCGCCGGATCGTTCCACTCGGTGATCTGACCGGTGAAGATCCGGGCCACGTTCTCGCCCGACAGCCGCAGATTGGTCACGGTCTGGCCGTTGATCTTGAGGTTGTACATGAAGGCCGTACCACCAGCGGTGACCGGGATGTAGGCGTAACTGTCCGGTTCGGGTCGCTCCGGCGCCGACCCATCTTCGGGCTCGAACTGGAAGGGGATGTCGGACGCAGCAAAGTCGACGGTGCCGTTGAGCCAGTTCCGGCGGCCGGCCGTGGAGCCGCTCGGGTTGTAGTCGACGGTGATGCCGAATTGGCGAACGTTGACCCGCATCGCGTCGATGGCGTTCGCCGACCACGATGAACCCTCACCTGCGATCCGCTGGAAACTCTGACCGGCTTCTGCCGCCGGCTGGGGCGCCACGGCACCGATTGCGGTGATCCCGAGCGCCGTGAGAAGCACCGCGCTGAGCAGCGCGACTGATCGGACATGCATCATCGGTCCTCCGGAATGGGCGGCGCGGGCGGGGCAACAGCAGGAGCGGTTGCGACGACGGCGCTCGGCTGGGCGGCGTGGCGGGCCTCGATTCGCTCGAGGTCTTTCAGCGACTTGGCCTCTGCACGACGACGCTGCCCTTTTGACAACACGCCGGCCGGCCGCCCGCCGAGGATCCGGGCGATGGTGAACAGCAACAGCACCAAGACCATGAGCACCGCAGCGGTAGCAAAGCCGCGAGTGATCAACGTCGGCTGCGGCGACCGCACGAACTCGAACGTCGCCAGCGGTAGCGACATCATCGGGTTCTCGGTGGGGTTGACGTTCATCGACGTGCCGATGCCTGACACGAGCAACACGGGCGCGGTCTCGCCAACGCCGCGCGCCACACCGAGGATGACCGATGTTGCCAAGCCGGACCGGGCAGTCGGCAGCACGACGAACCAGACGGTGCGCCAGTGCGGCGCGCCGAGCGCAGCCGATGCTTCGCGCAGGTTCCCCGGTACGAGCCGTAGCACCACGTCGGCGGAACGGATGATGATGGGCAACATCATCAAGCTGATCGCCAGCGCTGCAGCGAGTCCCGATCGGGGGTAGCCGAGGACGAGCACCCAGAAGGCGAAGATGAAAAGGCCGGCGATGATCGAGGGGAGCGCGGTCATCGCGGTGACCACGCTGCGCACGAGCTCGGTGAGTTTGCCGCCGGTTTCGTTGAGGTAGACGGCACACACGATCGCCAGCGGCACGGTGAGCACGAGGGCGATCGACATGATGATCAGCGTTCCGACGATGGCGTGCGAGATTCCGCCGACGTCGAGCGGGTCGAGCGGACCCGCCAGGCTCATGTCCTCGGTGTACAGATTCGGCTTCAGCAGCGCCTCGCGCCCGCGCCACAGCGTGAAGAGGATGACGGAGGTGAGCGCGACGCCGGCGACAACGGCCGCGCCGGCGAGCAGCACCGTCATGATCCGGTCGATCACGTACGGGCGGTTGCCGTCGAGCGATGCCAAGAAGGCGTAGATCAGGACGTAGAGAACGAAGGCCACGACAACGAACCCGAGCCGGCCGGTGAGCGGCGCGAGGCGCCCGAACAACAGCAGCGCTGTGCAGATGGCGCTGACCGCTGCGCCAACGGCCATGAACACGTCGCGGCGCGACACCTTCGCAATCGGGCGGGGAACCGGCGCTGGCCCGGTCGGACGCCGTGGCAACACGGTCGCTACTGGCCCGTCCGGGCCTGCATCGGTCGACGCGAGCGACGCCAACGACGCAGAGGCGGACTCGTCGACCGACTCGACGATCTCCAGCTCGTCGGTCTCGTCGGCGACGATGGTCACGCTTCGCTCCCTGCGCCTGAGCGCGACCGCGCGACGAAGTACGACGCGATGAAGTTGACGATCAAGGTGATCCCAAACAACGTGAGACCGGCGGCCATCAACGCCTGGAGCGAGAAGTCCTGGGCCTCCGCGAACCGCAACGCAAGGTGTGCCGAGACC
>JBCBSO010000699.1:0-2154 GCA_039819205.1 Actinomycetota bacterium | reverse complement strand
ACTGGCGGCGCGTGGACGACGTTCCGTAACGCTCGCCTCAAGGTGCTCGCGGCCGAACTCGAGGGAGACCAACTGCGTCCGACCGAGGTGCAGCCCGCAGGAAAAGCCGCGATGTCGTTCGCCGCATGGCGCAACGGCGCCCAGCCGCAGCCCGACGAGCTGTTCGGCTGACACCGGCAATGTCGGCGCGGTCGCTCGCTCTCGAGGTGCTGGCCCGGGTCGACGACGGCGCCTACGCGAACGCGGTGCTCGGCGCGGCCCTCGAGCGCAGCGGCCTCGACGAGCGCGACCGGCGTTTCGCGACCGACCTGGTGTACGGCGTGACCCGGATGCGTCGCGCCTGCGACGTGATCACCGACCGATTCGTCACGGTCGAGCCCGACCCTCCGACGCGTCGGCTGCTGCGCCTCGGTGCCTACCAGCTGACGTTCGCCGACATCGCGCCGCATGCCGCCGTCGCCGAAACGGTGGCCCTCGCACCAAAACGGACGCGCGGATTCGTCAACGCGGTGCTGCGCCGCGTTGCCAACCAACCGATGGCCGACGCATCGTGGCCGAGCGATGCGGCACGGCTGAGTTATCCGGACTGGATCGTCGAGCGGCTGCGCGCCGAGCTGGGACGCGACGACGCCAACCAAGCGCTCAGGGTGATGAATCAACCGCCACCGGTCACGACGCGCGCCGATGGCTACGTGCAGGATCGAGCGTCGACCTGGGTGGCCGACGCCGTCGACCATCCTGGCGACAGCACCCTCGATCTGTGCGCAGCCCCCGGCGGCAAGGCCACTGCGCTCGCAGGGCGAGCCTCGGTCATCGCCAGCGATGTCCACCCCGGCCGCGCCCGCATGATCGCCCGCAACGCATTACGCCTCGATTGTTCACTGCCGGTGATCGTGGCCGACGGCACACGACCGCCGTTTCCCCCCGACTCGTTCGCCAGCGTGCTGCTCGATGCTCCGTGCTCGGGACTTGGAGCACTGCGTCGCCGTCCCGACGCCCGTTGGCGGATCACGCCCAACGACGTGGCCGATCTCGTCAACCTGCAAGCGCAGCTCCTGGCTGCGGCGGCCACGTTGGTGCGACCGAATGGCCAGCTCGTCTACAGCGTGTGCACCCTGATAGCGGCCGAGTCGATCGATCACCTCGTGCCGGCCGGCTTCGCGATCGACGATCGGCAACCGCCCAGCGGCCCGTGGCGGACGTATTCATGCGGCTGGCGGTTGCTGCCCCACGATGCCGATACCGACGGCATGACGATGATCCGGTACCGCCGCACCGCTGGCTGACGGTGCTCGCGCCCGGGGCCAGCTCACGCCGACGCCCTGAAACCCAACTGACCGACGCCGGCGCGCACCGATAACCTGCGGCGCCGTGCTGCGGATGGTCCTCCCCAAGGGTTCACTCGAATCGGCCACGCTCGAGTTGTTCGAAGCGGCGGACCTGCCCGTTCGGCGGTCGTCCACGGTCGACTACCAGGCGACCATCGACGACCCGCGCATCGAGTCGGTACGGATCTTGCGCCCGCAGGAGATTCCGAGCTACGTGGCCGAGGGTATGTTCGACGTGGGCGTCACCGGTCGCGACTGGATCGAAGAGACGCAATCGGCGGTCGAGTCGCTCGGTGAACTCAAGTACTCGAAGGCCACCACCAATCCGATTCGTGTTGTCGTCGCAGTCGCCGGCGATTCGCCGGCCGAGTCGGTGGCCGACCTTCCCGATGGCGTGCGCGTGCAATCCGAGTATCCCGGGTTGACCGAGCGATTCTTTCAACGGCACGGGGTGCGCGCCGATGTGCGGTTGTCGTACGGCGCTACCGAGGCGAAGGTCCCCGACATCGCCGACTGCGTCGTGGAGATCACCGAGACCGGGCGAGCGTTGCGCGCTGCAGGATTGAAGGTGATCGACACCGTGCTGACGAGCTACACCGAGGTGATCGCCAACCCTGACGCCGCGGCCGACCCCGAAAAACGGCGGGCGATGAACCAGATCCTGACGCTCCTCAACGGCGTGCTCGATGCGCGCGGCAGGGTGTTGCTGAAGATCAACGTGACCGAGGAACGGCGCGACGCGGTCCTCGATGTGCTGCCATCGATGAAGTCGCCAACGGTGTCTCCGCTGGCAGGCGGGGGCTACGCAGTGGAGTCGGTGGTGGAG
>JBCBSO010000698.1:0-2157 GCA_039819205.1 Actinomycetota bacterium | reverse complement strand
TCGGCGATCGCTGTCTCATCGGCAAGGGGTCGAGCATCGTCGGCCACCTCGAGATCGTGATCGGCGACGACGTGTGGACGGGGCACCACGTGTACATCACCGACCAGAACCATGGTTATGACGACCTGACGATTCCGATCTCGCAGCAACTGATGCCCGAACGGCCCGTGTCGATCGGCGACGGCAGCTGGCTGGGACATGGCAGCGTCGTGCTCCCTGGGGCGCAGATCGGGCGTCACGTGGTGGTTGGTGCCAACAGCGTCGTGACCGGTGAGATTCCTGACTACACCGTGGTTGCGGGCGCACCAGCGCGGGTGATTCGCGAACTTGCCTAGCAGCGTTCTGCGGTGAGCAGAATCGGTGTGGCGAACGACCAGTTCGGTTCATCCTCGGGAGATGGACATCTCAACGTCGCCGGGGCTCACCGACCGGCTGCTCGAACAACGGATCATCTTGGTGGGGGACGAGATCACCGACGACCTGGCCAACCGGGTCGTGTCGCAACTGCTCGTGCTGTCGAACGACGATCCGACATCTGACATCAGCCTGTACATCAACTCGCCCGGCGGCTCCGTGCTCGCCGGACTCGCGATCTACGACGTGATGCAGCTCGTGCCCAACGACGTCGCCACCGTCGCCGTCGGGATGGCCGCCAGCATGGGCCAGATACTGCTGTGCGGTGGCGCGGCGGGCAAGCGCTGCGCGTTGGCCAACGCCCAGGTCTTGATGCACGAGGGGAGTGCCGGACTCGGTGGCTCGGCTGCCGATGTGGAGATCCAGGCGGCGCACCTCGAATCGACACTGCATCGAATGCGGGCGATCATCGCCAAGCACACGGGCGTGTCGCCAGAACAGATCACCCGCGACGTCGGGCGAGATCGTTGGTTCGATGCTGCCGAGGCCCGCGAGTACGGATTTGTCGATCACGTGGTGAGCACGCTCGCCGACATCCGTCCACAGCGTCAGCCGCGCACGATTGGCGTGACCTCGGCGGTGTCGGCGTGAGTAGCTACACGATTCCCACGGTGGTTGAGTCGACCACCCGCGGCGAGCGCGTGTCGGACATCTACAGCCGGCTGCTCGCCGATCGCATCGTGTTCGTCGGTACACCGATCGACGATGGTGTGGCGAACGTGGTCGTCGCCCAGATCCTGCATCTCGCCGCCCAACAACCGGCCCAGGACATCCACCTGTACATCAACTCGCCAGGAGGCTCGTCGACTGCTGCACTGG
Organism: Actinomycetota bacterium; assembly: GCA_039819205.1. Taxonomy (GTDB): domain Bacteria; phylum Actinomycetota; class Acidimicrobiia; order Acidimicrobiales; family Ilumatobacteraceae; genus JABSQH01. Next base: position 924 of record JBCBSO010000698.1, on the reverse strand, counting down.
CGATCTACGACACGATGCAGTTCGTCGCCCCGGACATCGCAACGTTGTGTGTCGGTCAGGTCGCGTCGTCGGCGGCGATCCTGCTCGCCGCCGGCGCACCTGGCAAGCGTGCCGTGCTCGATCATGCGCGTGTGCTGTTGCACCAGCCGTTTACCGATGTGACGCGGGGGTCGTTGAGCGACCTCGCGCTTGAGGCCAAGGAGCTGACGCGGGTGCGCGTCGAAGCGGAGGCTCTGCTGGCGAAACACACGGGGCGCACGGGCGACGAGGTGCGGGCCGACACCGATCGGGCACTCGTGCTGACCGGCGATGAGGTCGTCGAGTACGGGTTGGCCGACCAGGTGGCCGCGCCGTCAGGCCGCGAGCAATTGGGCGCGGACGTTGCGCTGCGACCCGATACGTAGCCGGTCGGCGGTGCGTTCGAGGAGCAGCGGGACCGGCAGGTCAAGGGCGTCGGCGATCGCGGTGAGAACCTCCGATGATGGGTCCTTCAGGCCGCGCTCGACCTCACTGAGATACGGCAGCGACACGGCCGCATCATCGGCGACGTCGGCCAATGTGCGGCCCTGACGGGTGCGCTCGGTGCGCAGCTCGTCGCCGATCGCCCCGCGCAGTGTCGGATCGGTATCGGGCCGTTCGGAGGGCCGGTCGACCATCGGGAACAGCGGGACCACCGTGTGGTCGTGCTCGTCGGCGTCGTTCACCGGCGTCACAATACGCCACCGCGTGGAGGTCGGCAGCTGCGCATCTCGTTGTCGCCGGCGAAGGTTTCGATACGTTCGGTGATCGGCACGCCGCGCACCGCCGTTTCGGTGAACGGCACGTTCTCGCCAGCGCGCAAACGTTCGGCGTAGGCGTAGCGGTCGTCGAGGAGCTGGCGGTAGTCGGCGATCCAGTCGGGCACGATCGCCTGACCCTTTTCGT
>JBCBSO010000697.1:0-2172 GCA_039819205.1 Actinomycetota bacterium | reverse complement strand
CTCAGCGAGGATTTGTTCGCGTTCGATCTCGTCGGCGGCCCAGTGGGTCTCCTTGCCGACGTCGATGCGGAACAGCGGGGGGACGGCGATGAAGAGCCGTTCGTCGTCGATGAGCGCACGGCCGAGCCAAGCCCGAGGTCAGCCGGTTCAAGGGCTTGGGCGAGATGATGCCGAAGGTGCTGTGGGAGACCACGCTGAACCCCGCGACGCGCAAGCTCCTGCGTGTCGAGATCGCCGATCAACTCGAGACCGACCGCGTGATGAGCGACCTCATGGGCCGCGACCCCGCCGCTCGCTTTCGCTTCATCACCGAGCGAGCCGAAGAGGCGCAGGCCATCGACGTCTGACCGACACACTTTTTGCTTTCCGGGATACGGAACATAGCCGGGGATCAACGATCCCCGGTCGCCGCGGCCACCGGCGGTCGTTGACCGCCGGCTATGCGCCGATACCGAACGCATCGTCCCATCGAAGTCTTTTAGAGATTCGATCTCTTTACGGTCTCGGTGCCGACAACGCTTCGACTAGATTCCGCACGCCCCGCGACGTGTCCGTCGCTCCCACGACGATCCGCTTGATCGCGTTCACTTCGCTCGCCTCGAACATCAGCTCCGTGTCCCCCTCCCGCAGTTCCGCGAGGCGCAACGTCACTTGCCCCGCCGCATCGCTGCGGAGCCCCGGCGGGTCCTGGTCCCACACTTTCACGATCACCTCTGCGTCGTTCGACACGTTCACGATCGCCCCGCGGTTCAGCACCGACGCCAATTCGAGCCGGCCGTCGCCCAGCACCGGAAGCGCCTCGCGCACGTCCACCGAGATCGGGTCCCACACGCCGATCAGCGTGTCGCTGCGCGTCTCGGCCTCGAACACGTCCAGCCCCTGCCACGTCAGCGCGTAGCGCACGTCCGGCGCCGACCCGTCGATCCGGTCCCACGCTCCGCCGTCCGGCTGCGTCGGGTACAGCTCGACCGTCTTGATGAACACGTAGTAGTCCCGCCCCGGCCTCAGCCGATCCGTCTGCGCTTCGACCAGTGTTGCCGTGGCGTCTCCGTTCGTCGCCCCGCTTCCGTCACCGCGCCCGCCCCACACCAGATACCCCGCCGCCACGCCGACGACCAGCACGATCGGCAGCAGCCCGAACACCCACGCCAACGACCGCCGGCCCCGCTTGCCCGACGCTTTGTCTTGCGTGTTGTCCTTCGCTTCGGCCATATCTACAGCCTAGCACCCGAACCCTCTCAACCCTGGGCCAAAGCTCCCATCGGGTCCCACGCCGGCAGCACGATCGGGTCTTCGTCCCGCGCCGCCACCACCTCGGCCGGCAGCAGGTCTTTGCGGATGGCCACCTCGAACATGTATTCGTCGAACCACGAGTCGTTCATGGTGTAGAAGCCCTTTACCCCGTTCTCATCGCCCCACGAGTTCTCGACGCGCCATCGCCGGGGGGCACTGTCGGGCCCGTCCACATCAACCCCTGTGAACAGCATCGCGTGGGTCATCAGCGTCTGGTGATACGTCAGTCGCTCCGCCTTAGTGTGAGCGAACTCGACGCCGTACACGCCCTTGTAGTCGAACAACGCCGCGTCCCACAGCCCCAACTCGCGGTGCATCATCTTCCCCACGTCGCAGCCCATCCAGACCGGCTCGCCGCGCTCGGTGATGCTTCGCCGCGTCGCGTCCTTCATCAATTCGATGTCGACATTCACGTATCGCACCCTCCCGGAATCGCCCCCGGAATCTCCGCCCCCGCCCACGACGTTGCCCAGGTGCTCGACCGTGAAACACCGGCCCACCGGCGAACTCGGCCGGGGGTCGTGGACCAGACACACGTAGTCGTCCAGGTCGAGCGTGGCGTACTTCTCGGCGAACTGCTGCGGCGTCAGCGTCCCGTCGCGGTGGAAGTTCTTGTCTTTGTCGTTCCACCGCCAGTCGAACTCGGTCGGCGGCGTGCCCAGGTGGATCGCCAGCACCCGGTACGCCCGGCCGACGATCGCGCGTTGCTCGGCGTCGATCTTCGATGCGTCCGACCCGCCTTCGACCATCGAACGCAGCGTCGCCGCGCCCTCCCGCAAGAGCGCCTTGAGGTTCGCGTTCATCCGCGGCGTGTTCGACGAACTCTCGGACTCGGGCATCGCCGACTTGGGCACGAGGCCGTACTTCTTCACGACGTTG
>JBCBSO010000696.1:0-2173 GCA_039819205.1 Actinomycetota bacterium | reverse complement strand
TCTCGAGGTGCTGTTGCTGAACTCCTGCCGGGCCGACGGGTTCTCGATCGACGATCAGAACTCGCTCGGGGCGCTCGTGGCTGTGGCCGCGCTCGCGATATCGAATCGTGCGCAGTCGGTGTCGCGCCGTCGATTCGAGGAGTGGATGACGGTGATCGAGGACACGTCGACGCTGTTGCTACGGGGCGTGGCGCCACGCGCGGTACTCGACTCGGTGCTCGATTCCATCGCTCGAGAAGCGCTGCGAACGACCGGTTCGGAGATGGCTGGCGTGGCCACTCCCGACGCCAGTGGGACATCGATGATGTTTCGCGTCGCCGTCGGCAATGAGCGCGAGTATCTCGCCCGCCAGCCGTTCCCCGAGGAGCACTCGTTGAGTGGCCAGGTCAAGCGCACTGGCGAACCGTTGCTGGTCGCCGACGCAGTGCTCGACCCGCGGGCGTACGGTCCCATCGTCGAGCGCATCGGGCTGGGGCCTACCGCGGTCGGCCCGCTCTGGCTCAACGGTCGGGCGATCGGCGTGGTGTTCGTGGGAAACCATCGGCATGGCCGCGAACTCGATCGCGACCTCGCCTTGCGCGCAGTGACCGGAGCCGATCTCGGACACCACCTACAGGTGTCGGGGCCGCAGGCTGCGCCGAGCGGTGAGCCGGCCAACATGGAGCAACTCGTCACGTCGGCCTCGGCCCGCCTCAGCGCGCTCGACAAGGACCTCGACGGGTGGTCGCGCCTGCTCGCCCTGGACGACCGAGAGATCGACCTGCTGATGATGGTCGCCGAAGGTCTCACGAATCGTGAGATCGCCGATCAGCTCGGGCTGGCCGAGAAGACGATCCGCAACACGATGACGATGTTGTGGTCGCGATTGGGGGTCCGCAACCGGGTGCAAGCAGCGGTGCTCGTCGCCCGTCATGTGGAGCGCCTCGGTCGGCTGGGGGCGCTCACATCGAGCGAGCACAACGACGTCAGGTAGGACACATGTCCTTTCGTCGGTTGAGCGTCAGGCGGTTTCATTCGCCGATCGCCCTCGATCGCCGAGGGCGAGCTCAGACAGGGGAGGACTTCATGAAAGCAGGTCAACGCCGACGGGCGCTCGTTGCCGGGGTGGCTGCGTTCGCTCTGATCGCCGCCGCATGTGGAGATGACGACTCGGAATCGTCGTCGGACACCGAGGCGACCGACTCCGACGCCACAACCGAGGACACCGCCGCCGAAACGACGGCGACCACGGAGGAGTCCACCGCGGGTACCGAGGAAGGGACCGAGGGCAGTACCGATCCGATCGTGATCGGGTTCCCGACGGCGTCCACTGAGTTCCTGAGCTTCTACGACGGGCCGATTCTCGAGTCGGCCCAGCTCGCTGCCGACGACATCAACGCCAACGGTGGACTGCTCGGTGGCCGGATGATCGAGATCACCCATGCCGACAACCAATCCGACATCGCGCTCGTCGAGTCGCGGGCGATCGAGTTGCTCGATGCGGGCGCCGACATCATCCATACCTCGTGCGACTTCGACTTTGGTTCGCCAGCCGCGCGGGCCGCGACCGAACGCGGCGTGTTTGCCCTCGGCTGTGCATCGGCGCCCGAGTACGGGTTCGAGGGCCTTGGCGAGCTCGTCTTCAACACCTTTCCGGCTGACGTCACCGAGAGCGCAGTGATGGCCCAGTTCACGATCGACCAGGGCTGGGAGCAAGCGGTGCTGTTCCAGGACCAGTCGCTCGAGGCGACCATCACCGTGTGTGACACATTTGCCGAGGTGTACGAGGAGCTGGGCGGCACGGTCGTCGGCGTCGAGACGTTCGAGGGAGCGGACTTCTCGTTGGCCCCGCAGCTGGCGTCGGTGCGCGACAGCGATGCCCAGGCCATCGTGCTGTGTACGACCAACTCCGCGGCGGTCAAGCAGATCCGTGACGAGACCGACCTCCCCATCGTCTCGCAGGTGGCGCTCGAGGGCACGTTCTGGCTCGACTGCTGCCCAGGCCTCAGCGACTTCTACGCCGTCGGTCTGGCATCGGTTGCCGGCGACGACCCCGACCCCGAGCGTGCCGCATTCATCGAGTCGTATACCGAAGCGACGGGAGCGCCACCGCTGTTGTCGATCGTGATGGCCGGCTACGCCGCCGTTGAAGCCTTGGCGATCGCCATCGAAGAGGCGGGAAGCGTGGATGGTG
>JBCBSO010000695.1:0-2179 GCA_039819205.1 Actinomycetota bacterium | reverse complement strand
CGATCGTGCCGGCACGATCGCTGCGGCGTTCGATGACAGCCCCGAGACGATGGCCGTGATGAAGTACATCTCGACCGCGGACTACGCGCAGTCACGCCAGGAAGCGCAGGCAGCACGTCTGGGCGGGAGCCTCTCGGGCTTCCTCTCGGCGGCGCAGGGCCAGGATCCGAGCGTGTACCTGCCGCTCGAGCAGGGCTTCTTGGACATCGTGCTCAACGCAGCCATCTCCCGCTTCGACGCCTCGGACCTGATGCCCCAGGATGTCGGCGCTGGCACCTTCTGGTCGGAAATGACCTCGATGGTCAACGGCGATGTCACGCCGGAAGAGGCCGCAGCGAACATCCAGGCGAGTTGGCCCAGCTGAACCACGGTCGGCTGAGCCCAGCTCAACTGAGCTGACCTGCTCCGTCAGGTCACATGTACACAGCGACGGGGCACTGGCACTACGGTGTCGGTGCCCCGTTGCGTGAACGGGCGCCAACGGCGCCAACCCGCACGGCGGGCTACTAGGGGAACCACAACACCGAGGGGGGCGCAGAGTGGAGACACTCGCTGCAACGGGAGCCGAGGAGACCAGCGTTGAAGAACGCGAGCATCCTCCTGGCTCGCAACCACCGAAGGACGGACGCTGGTACGCCAGCAGGATCGCGCTCGGGCTGCTTGTCGCCGGCCTGATCATCTGGTCGTTCTTCGAACCGAAGATTCGATCGACCGTGATCACCGTCGTCGTCGCGGTCGGCGCAAGCGGCGCGCTCTGGGTCGGCGCCAACCTGCTGTTCAACCAGGTGCGCAACCGCTGGGCGCTGTTCAATGCCACGGCCTACGCCATCTTGGGCTTCCTGCTTGGCGTGGTGTTGCACGGCAACCTGATCACGATCGGCTCTGGCGAGGGGTTCCTCACCTGGATTGTGGGCCCGCTGGTCGGCGCCGCGGCCTTCGGCGGCATCGGCTACGTGCTGTCGACCACCGATGATCCGCAACAACGTCGGCTCATCGCCGTCGGCAGCTCGGCGGTGATCGGCGTGGTGGTCGGTCTACTCATCCGCGAGCAGTACCACCCCGAGTTCGATGCGCTGGCGATCGCGCTGTACACCGCAGGCGGCATCGCGATCGGCGCGGCGATCAGCGCGCTACGCAAGCGCCCGTGGTTCGAAGGGGCACTGACCGTCGGTGCACTCGGTTGGCTGCTCGGTGCCTGGGGCGGCGCCGATCTCGGCGGCGGCAACGTCGCCACATCGATCATCGCGGCGCTCGTGCCGTGCTTGATGCTCGGTGTGCGTATCGGCATGACGCACAACCCGGACTACCAAGGCCGCGTCGAGATCGATCGCAAGTCGCGGGCGGTCATCTTCATCGGTCCGGCGCTGCTGTTCATCGCCATCTCGCTGATCGTCCCCGCCGTCCGCACCTTGTACCTGTCGTTCCTCGACAACGACTCCGAGGGCTGGGTCTGGTTCGAGCAGTACGGCGCGATCTTCACCAACGAGACGAGCTTCGACGCCTCCAACTGGACCAACACGTTCACCTCGTGGCCGTTCATCATCGGCGTCGTGTTGCTGATCATCGCCGCGGTCGTTGGCGTGTCGATGCGCAACCGCACTGGTCGGGCCGTCGAACTCGGCAATCCGACCATGGCCCCGCTCGTCGTCGGTGGGCTCCTCGTGTGCTTCGGTGTGTTCACCGCCTTCCGCGGCACGATCGTCAACAACCTCTGGTGGGTCGTCACGGTCGTGTTCTTGTCCACTGCCCTCGGCCTCGCAGTTGCGGTGCTCGCCGATCAGAAGGGCGGCGAGAAGATCGCCAAGTCGGTCATCTTCATGCCGATGGCGATCTCGCTCGTCGGTGCGTCGGTGATCTGGCGCTTCATGTACACCGCACGCGACACATCCGCCGAACAAACCGGCGTGCTCAACGCGCTGTGGGTCGGGCTCGGCAACCTGTCCACCGGGTCGGGTATCCCGACGATCATCGTCACCGCCTGCCTCGGTCTGGTGTTGATCGGGCTGTTCGTGATGCTCGCTCGAGCCTTGACCAGACGACAATGGGGACGATCCGTGCTCCCCGGGGTGCTGATCATCCTCGGGGGCTGGTTCTTCATCCGTTACACCGGGCTCATCGGCGGCGGCGTCGGCGGCCACACGGTGAACGAGGATGGCACGACAGAAGCGCAGACGATCTT
>JBCBSO010000694.1:0-2183 GCA_039819205.1 Actinomycetota bacterium | reverse complement strand
CAGAGGTCGGAACCTCGGGCGCGAAGTACGAAGCCGCGGAACTCACACTCGGCGAGCGCGACTACATCGACGACATCCGCGTGCCCGGCATGTTGCACGCCGCGGTGCGCTTGACGGACCACGCCCGCGCCGACGTGAATGCGATCGATGCCGCCGCTGCCGCAGCGATGCCCGGCGTGGTCGCTGTGTACACCGCCGCCGACATCCCCGGCGAGCTGCGCGTGGGTCTGATCCACAAGGACTGGCCGATCATGATTCCGGTCGGCGGCCGCACGTCGTATGTGGGTGACGTGCTCGCGGTGGTCGTGGCCGAGTCGCGCCACGCCGCCAGAGCGGCAGCCGAGGAAGTGCAGGTCGACTACACGGTGCACGTGCCGAACACCGACATGCTCGAAGCACTCAGCCCCGCCGCGCCCACATCCGTGTGGGGCACCGACTCCAACGTGCTGTCGACCAGCGCGTATCGGCGTGGTGACGATGTCAGCGCGCTGCTGGATCGCAGCACCCATGTGGTGCATGAGGTGTTCGAAACCCAACGCATCGAGCACGCCTTCCTCGAACCGGAGTCGACGCTGGCCATCCCGTCGGGCGCCGCCGACGACCGGTCGATGCACGTCTACTCGGGTGGCCAGGGCGTGTGGGACGACCGCAACGACATCGCTTCGGTCCTCGGGATCGACCGCGAGCGACTCACGGTAGAACTCGTCTCGAACGGTGGCGCCTTCGGGGGCAAGGAAGACATGAGCAATCAGGCGCAAACCGCGCTTGCGGCGTGGTTGCTCGATCGGCCGGTGAAGTGCACGCTGTCGCGCGAAGAGAGTCTGCGGATGCACGCCAAACGGCACCCGATCCGACTCGAGTACCGCGCCGGGTGCGACGCCGCGGGCCAGCTCACAGCGCTCCACGTGCGCGGCGTCGGCGACTCGGGGGCCTATGCCAGCGTTGGCATGAAGGTGCTGGAGCGAGCCGCCGGGCACGCGTGCGGTCCGTATCGCTGGCAGGCGATCGATGTCGAGACGATCGCCGTACGCACGAACAATCTCGTGTGCGGGGCGTTCCGTGGCTTCGGTGCCAACCAGGCGCAGTTCGCAATGGAGGGTGTGCTCGACCGGTTGGCCGAGCTCGCCGGCATCAGCACGCTCGAAGTCCGCCAACGGAATGTGATTCGTCCCGGCGACGTGTGGGGTCCCGGTCAGCTGATGGACGAAGGCGCCGCCGGTGCAGCGGCATGCCTCGACCGGATCGCGCCGCACGTCGATGCGGCGCACGCCGCAGGCAAGGCGGTCGGGCTTGGTCTCGGGCTGAAGAACTCAGGGCTGGGGAACGGGTTTCGCGAGGTGTCCAAGGCTGTGGTGCGTTTCCGCAGTGATGAACGAATCGAGGTGCGTCACGGGTGGACCGAGATGGGCCAAGGCGTGCACACCGTGGCGCTGCAGGTCGCCGCGCAGGAGCTCGATGTGGATCCCGAACGCATCGACGTGATCGTCGACACCACCCGCGAGCTGGGGTTCGGGCAAACCACCGGCTCGCGCGGCACGCTCATGGCGGCCGGGTCGGTCAGCGATGCGTGCGCCGCGGCGCGTGCCGGCGGTTGCGCCGTCGAGGTGGACTACGAAGGCGAGTTCGTCGTTGACTGGACGAACCGCCTCGACGACCCGGACGTGGAGCATCCGACGATCCACTCGTGCTTCAGCTATGCCGCGCAGCTCGTCGTTGCCGACCCCGACACCGGCCACATCGATCGCGTCGTTGCCGTGCACGACGTCGGCCGCGCGGTGAACCCGCTGCTCGTCGAAGGCCAAATCGAGGGCAGCGTGCACATGGGTCTCGGCTACGCGCTGAGCGAGGACTTTCCCACCGACCCCGCCACCGGTCACCCCACCAATATGACGCTGCGCTCGCTGCGCATTCTGCGGGCCAAAGACGTGCCGCCGATCGATGTCGAGTTGGTCGAGGTGCCCCAGCCACGGTCGCCCTTCGGCATCAAAGGCGTCGGTGAAATCGGCCTCGTACCGACCGCCCCCGCCGTCGCCGCCGCGTTGCACGCCGTCGACGGCATCCGCCGCAATTCGCTCCCGCTCGCCCCGATCGCCAAGCAGTAACGGCGAGTGTGACAGAAGGGGTCAGACCCCAACTGTCACACGTGTGACAGTTGGGGTCTGACCCCGTCTGTCACACGTCGG
>JBCBSO010000693.1:0-2185 GCA_039819205.1 Actinomycetota bacterium | reverse complement strand
GAGCCTGGAGACCGCGACCTTCGTGCTCAAGTACGCCGACGCCGAGCAGGTCGCCGAGAACATTCAGGAGTTGTACGAGGACGATGAGGGCTCCAGCGGCGGACGCAACGGAGGCAACGATTTTCGGCAGTTCTTCGGCGGCGGACGTCGCGGCGGTGGTGGTGACAACAGCACCGCCACGGGCATCGCCGGGCCGTCGGAGAACCTGCGCGTCACCGCAAACACGCAGCAGAACAGCGTGACTGTGCTTGCTGAGCCGACAATCCTCGAGCAGGTGCGCCGCCTCATCGAGACGGTGTGGGATCAGCCGCTGTCGGAAGAGGCAGTCGTGCCGCGCATCTACGACCTGCAGCACACCGATCCGGTGCGCGTGCAGGCACTCCTGGAAGGGCTCTTCGGTTCGGCGTCGAGTTCCGGCGAGGGCGGCGTCCCAGGCGCATCCGGCGCCGGCATCGGCCGACTGGCGGGACAGTTCTCCTTCCAGGCGATCCCCGAAGCGGGGCGCCTCGTGGCCATCAGCAAGAGTCCGGACAACCTCTTCGTCATCGACGAGATCATCGCCGGTGTCGATCAGCCGCAGACCGCAGGGTTGCCGGTCGTCAAGCCGCTCAAGCACGCAAACGCCGAGGAGCTGGCCGAGCAGCTCAACTCGCTGCTGGCTCGCGAGGGCACCCTCGCGCAGATTCCCCGACAGGAGACAGGTCTGGGCGACTCGTCGTCCAACGTCAGCCCCTTCGCCACGCCGGATGACGCGACTGGCGACGGCGATCAGTCCGAGACGGAGCTCATCACCTTCTGGTGGCAGCGGGCCCAGCCGCCGACGGACACGCGCGGCGCGTCCAACCTCGTGGGACAGATCCGTATCGTGCCGGTGTGGCGCCAGAACGCCGTGATGGTGCTGGCACCGCCGGAGTACAAGCAGGCCGTACTCGACATGATCGAGCAGCTCGATGAGCCGGGCCGGCAGGTGCTGATCAGCGCCGTCGTCGCCGAGATCGCCCTTAACGATGCGACATCGCTCGGCTTCCGATGGTCGAGCAGCGACATCGATCTGAACCGGGCCGACAACGCCATCGAGGTCGGTACCACGACGACCGCACAGGAGAACGATTTCCTGGGCAACCTGTTCGACACGTCGGTGCTTGACGTCAACGCCGACTTGAACATCGTCCTGCAGCTGCTCAACGAGAAGGCTGACCTCAATATCCTCTCGGAGCCGAAGATCTTCACCGCTGACAACCAGGAAGCGGAGTTCTTCGACGGACAGGACATTCCATTCGTGACCGATGTCCAGCTCACCGACACCGGTGTGCGAAACGAGACGCGTCAGTACCGGGCCGTCGGCATCAACTTCCGTGCCCGTCCGCGCATCACCATCAACCGCGATGTTGATCTGCGGGTCAACCTCGAACTCAGCTCGATTCAGGCCGGTCAGACGATTGACGGGCAGTTCATCGTCGATCGCCGCGAGACGACCACGCAGCTGATCGTGCAGGACGGTCAGACCGTGGTGATCAGCGGGATCCTGCGTTCGCAGGAGACCGATGTTCGTCGCAAGGTGCCGATCCTCGGTGACATTCCCATCATCAACTGGTTCTTCTCGTCCATCGAGACGGAGATCGACCAGACCGAATTGGTCGCGTTCATCACGCCCATCGTGGTGGACAACACGCAGGAGCTCGAGGACGCCAACAAGCCCTTCCGCGAGCGACTGGATCAGCTTCGGGAGACCCTCGGCGCGGATATGGAAGGCGCGTTCGGCGACGACGCCGAGCCGCTGGACGACGGCGCCGATGACGAGGAGTCGGAGCGGTGAGATCGTGGGCGCTCGTGCTGGTGCTCCTCTCTTGTGCCGGGTGCGTCACCGAGCGCATCGAACGAAAGCCCGGCGCAGAGCCGAGGCGCGTCTCGGACGGGCCGATCGTCGATGAGCCCATCGCATCACCGGCGTTCGCAGCGCGGGTCGTCAACTCACGCGTCCTCGCCGAGGTCGGTGTGCGCGGCACCGTCCCCTTCGACGGTCAGGTGCTGCCCCTGATTTCACCCGACGGGCGGTACGTCGCCACACAGACAGGTGAAGCACCGACATGGCCGACCCTGCTCGCAGAACGCGGCCAGGTTCCACCCACACGGACATTCTTCGAGCAGTACCGGATGCGAGGTCGTACACCGCGAGACGTGTCCG
>JBCBSO010000692.1:0-2187 GCA_039819205.1 Actinomycetota bacterium | reverse complement strand
CGGCGCCGATGATGTCGTTGGTTGAAGTCATCCGTCCGATCACCGCCGCGCAAGCGACGATCGACGCTGCGGTGGCGTTTGCCGAGAACTGCGGAAAGGACGCCGTGCTCGTCGAAGACCGCGCCGGATTCGTGGTGAACGCGTTGCTGTTCCCGTATCTCAACAACGCGATCCGCATGTGGGAAGCGGGCACCGCCTCGATGGACGACATCGACACGGCGATGAAGGGCGGCTGCAACTTCCCGATGGGACCCTTCGAGTTGCTCGACCTCGTCGGCCTCGATACGTCGCTCGCCATCCTCGACGCGCTGTACGACGAGTTCCGCGATCCGAACTACGCCGCGGAACCAGCGTTGCGGCGGATGGTCGCGGCCGGGCACCTCGGCCGTAAGACCAAGCGCGGCTTCCGCACGTACTGAGTCGCGATCGACCGCCAGCGGCCACGATCGACGAACGAGAGGTAGCCACCCGTCGTCTGCGAAAACGGCGGGTTAACGGGAGAAGAACAGCTCCTGAGGAGTGCTTGACCCCTGCGCACAGCGTCCCTACGTTCGCCGTCGCTGGAGGTTGATCATGAGCAGTGTTGAACGGATCGACGGCGAGTACTGGCGGGCCAGCGCGGCGTGCCAGGGCGAGTTCGGTTCGCTCTTCTATCCCCCGATGCGAGCCGAGACGAAGTCGGCCAAATCGGCGCGCGAACAACGGGCCAAGGCGGTGTGTGCCGGATGCCCGGTGCGCACCGACTGCCTCGACCACGCCGTACGTCGCGGAGAGCGGTACGGCGTGTGGGGTGGTCTCACCGACGCCGAACGCCGCCACCTCTATCCCGCCTGAGCACTCAGCCCAAGCGTGGCCCGGCGATGCGCAGGTCGTCGCGGCGGCGGGTTCGGCCGTCGCCGTCGAGCTGACCAAGAATGGGTAGCGCGTACTTGCGGCTCGTCCCAGTGGCATCGCGAAACTGGGCCACGGTGAATCCGTCGGGGTGCTCGGCGAGCAACTGGCGCGCAACGTCGGACGCCACGTCGATCGCCGAGGCGTGGAAGTACACGCCATCTCGCTCGAACACCAATCCGCGCCGGGTCAACTCGCGCAGCTCGTCGCGCGACACGCCATCTGGTGCGGGTGGCTGCAGCGCGCCCGCCGCAAGGATGGCCAGCAGCGGATGGTCGGCGAACGGGTCGATCGCGTCGGCACGGCGGACACGACCGCCCTCGATGGTGATGTCGTCGCTGGCTTCGGCGGCTGCTCGCTGTCGCTCGTCGAGCGCTGCGAGGTCGACGCCGATCGCGCCGGTGTCGTCGACGAGCGCGTCGACCTCGGCACCTACCCGCTCGAGCTCCTCTGCCGTCGCCACCCACCGACCCAGTACGGGCGCCACCCGCTCGCCGGTGAGCAACTCGAGTTCATCGACGTCGACCCAGCCGCGTTCGCGCACGACCCGCTCGATCGATCGATCAGGAGCGGCGTCGGCGGCCCGGGTGACCGGCGAGATGTCGAGCACCTCACCGCCCCCGATCGTTTCGGAGCGGCCGGTTTCGCGCAGGATGTATCGATCGCCTGGCAGCAGCGGGACCGCCGCGTCGAGGTACACACGCAGCGCGCCATCGATCCCCGGAGACAGGGCCCCGCTGCCCAAAACCCGCACCGAGGCCGGGAACGCGCCACTGCCGACGTAGGCGACGTAGGACCCGCGCCGCGACACGTCGTGGTCGAGCGAGGCAAGCACATGGATCGAGGCGTCGAACCGGTCGGTGAGCAACCACCGGTCGGGTTCGACGAGTGCGTCGCCGCGACCCACGTCGCCCACGCCGACGCCGGTGAGGTTCACGGCGACTCGCTCGCCCGGTTCGACGGCGTCGAGCTGGCGACCGGCGCTCTGGAGCCCGCGGATGCGCGCAGTCCGCCCGGCGGGGGCGATCGCCATGCTCTGATCGGCGCGCAGCGGACCGCCCGCGAGGGTTCCGGTGACGACCGTGCCCGACCCCGTGGCGGCGAAGGCCCGATCGACCCACAGCCGCGGACGGCTGTGGTTGGCTGTGGGCGTTGCGTCGGCGATCGCTCGATCGATCGCCGCGCGCAGCTCGTCGATGCCGTCGCCCGCCGGCGCGGCGACGGCGACGACCGGCGCGTCGGCAAGCATCGTGCCAGCGACGTGCTCGGCCACGTCGAGCTGGGCGAGTTCGAGGA
>JBCBSO010000691.1:0-2191 GCA_039819205.1 Actinomycetota bacterium | reverse complement strand
CGTCGAACTCGGCCGTACCACGCTCAGCGAGGACGACGGATCGTACTCGTTCGACCGCGTCCCGCCGGGCAGCTATCACGTCGTCGCGCATCTGGAACGCATCACCGAGCGGTAAGCCGTACGCGCTGAGCGCGGGCAAGAGCACATCGGCACGCGCCGGGGCGGCGAGTAGTGCACCGAGATGCAGTGGTCGTTCGATTGTGTACTTACCGGACTTGTATCGGCAGATGCGGTCGGCCTTGTGCACGCGGCGTTCGCCGCGCACCGACCCGGCGATGTCGAGGAACTGGCCAACGTTGAGTTCGATGCGTAGCTCATTCCACACTTGCATCGCTTCGAGCGGCGCACCTTCGAGCAGTCGATCGGCGTAGACGAATGCCAGATCGCCGACGAGGATGGCCACCCCCTCGCCATACCGGCGCGACTCGCCGGCCCAGGCCGCGGCAGCGTGCTCGTCGCGCGCCACCGCGTGTGTAGTCGGTTGGCCACGGCGGGTGTCGGCGTCGTCCATCACATCGTCGTGGAAGAGCGCGAACGCGTGCATCAGCTCGAACGCGGCGCCGGCGTCGACGGCGGCGGCATCGGTCGGAGCACCACCGGCGGCGACATACCCCCAATGGCAGAACGCTGGCCGTAGCCGCTTGCCGCCCGACATCACCAGCCGGCGGATCTCATCGATCGGTTGCTCGAGATCGGCGTCGAAGGCGGCCCACCGCTCGCGTTCAGCGATCAACAGCTCGTCGAGGCGTTGATCGACACGCGACGCGATGCCGGCGAGGGCCGGTGGGGCGCCGCGTGGCGAATGAGTGGTCGTGGACGACACGTGGAGGATCGTACCGGCGCCGGTTCGGTGCCCGCCCCGACGTGCTCCCGATCGCCGGCCGTGACATCGGCGACGGGCGGGTCGGATCGGGGCTACCGGTCGTGTGCGTCGAGTCCGGAAGTGACGTCGGTGATGCGCACCCGGGCGTCGTTGATGCGGGCGCGACAGAGCGCGATCAGCTCCGACGCGCGAGCCACCTGGTCGGCGAGATGATCGACGTCGACGTCGGTCTGTTCGAGGCGCGCCAGGATCTCATCGAGTTCGCCGAGTGCATCCCGGTAGCTGACGGTGTCGCCATCTCCGGCGCGGCCGGTGTCGTCGTTGGAGTCGTCGGACATCAGGGTGCTGCTTTCGGATCGGTTCGGCGCGGCGCGGCGCTGGGGGTGGTGGACGTGACGGTGCTGTGCACCGTGCCGTCGATCGTCGACGTGCGGAGTTCGTCGCCAAGCGTCGTGTCATCGGTCGACCGGACCACCCGCCCGTCGGCGCGTCGGGTGATGGTCCATCCGCGCGCGAGCTGCACAGCAGGGTCGACCGCCGCTCGGCGTGCGTCGAGCAACTCGAGTCGCGCCGCCTGCTGTTCGAGCAATTCGTGTGGCCGGTGCTTGAGACGTGCGTCGCAGGTGTCGAGGTGTAGATCGGCCCGATCGAGCACCAACGGGGCACGGGTGGCAATCGACGTGACGCGCCCGCCGAGCCGCTGGTCGGCTCGGTCGACCGCGGCGCGAGTCCGCTCGGCGACGCGTTGCGTCGTGGCGCCGAGGCGGGTCGTGGCGGTATCCAGCGCTCGATCGCTCGACTGGGCGATGGCCGCCGACCGGTCGTCGATCGCCTGTCGAACGGCGTGGACCCGGTCGATCAACGCCGTCGCACACGCCGTGGGCGTCTTCAGCGCGGTGTGCGCGACCTCGTCGGCGATGCTCCGATCGATCTCGTGTCCGAGCCCGGTGAGCACCGGGACCGGGGCGATGGCGATGGCCTGGGCGATCGGCTCAGCGTCGAACACGGCAAGTTCGGTGCGCGCCCCGCCACCGCGGATCACCACGATGGCATCGAGCTGGCGCGTACTGAGCACGCTGACGGCGTCGGCCACCTGCTCGACCGCTCCGTCGCCTTGGACCCGGGTATCGGCCACGTGGAGGTGGAAGCCGAACCCACTCGTGACGAGTTCGTTGTGGAAGTCGTGCCACGCCGCGGTGCCCATGCTGGTGACCACGCCGATGCGCTGCGGTGCAAGCGGAAGAGGGTGGCGAGCATTGGCGTCGAGCAGCCCCGCGGCCGACAGGCGGCGCAGTACTTCTTCGCGCGACTGCGCGATCTCGCCGAGCGTGTAGCGCGGGTCGATCCCCGACATCTTCAAGCCGAGCC
>JBCBSO010000690.1:0-2191 GCA_039819205.1 Actinomycetota bacterium | reverse complement strand
GGGTGGCGATCGTCGCCAGCGCATCATCCCAACCGATCGGTGTGAACTCGTCGGATCCCTTTGGGCCCACCCGACGCAAGGGCGTGAGAATCCGATCCGGGCTATACACCCGGTCGAGCAGCCGGTTCACCTTGGGACACAACTCGCCCTTCGAGTACGGATGTAGCGGGTTCCCCCGCAGGGTGACGGCTACCGGTTGTGGTGCCTCGTCTGGTTGCTCGACGGTGACGGTCCAACCGCACGAGTCCGGGCAGTCGTGATGGCACACCCCG
This sequence comes from Actinomycetota bacterium, assembly GCA_039819205.1. Taxonomy (GTDB): domain Bacteria; phylum Actinomycetota; class Acidimicrobiia; order Acidimicrobiales; family Ilumatobacteraceae; genus JABSQH01. The sequence continues at coordinate 1,919 of JBCBSO010000690.1, read as the reverse complement.
TGCACCTGCTGGGCAGCCACGGTTCGCTCGTCGACGGTCATCGCGACATCGTACGGATTCACCCGGGTTCGGTTCTGGCGGCTATGCGTCGTCGATGATCGCGCGCAAGTGGGGCCACGCGCCGGCGAAGCCCGAGTGCAATGGCAGCTCCTCGACGTGCTCCATGCCAAACCACTCGACGGCGTCGGTCTCGAAGTTGATCGACTCCCCGAATGGCTCTCCAACCTCGACGACGATGGTGGTGTACGACCAATCGGTCGCTGGTTCGAACACGTACTCGCCGAGCACGGCCAGGATGGGCGGCGGAGTGCCGACCTCCTCGCTGGCCTCGCGCAATGCGCCGTCGAACGGTGTTTCACCGAGGTCGAGTGCCCCGCCGGCGCACGACCAGTTGCCACCCTCGTGGGCGAATGCCGAGCGCTTCTGCAGCATGACAAATGGGGTGCCATGCGTGTCGCGCACGACGAACACCACGCCCGCTGCGCCGTACACGCCCCACCGGGTGTGGCCGTCGCTACATCGCATGAAGCCGTCGCCCGTCTGCCGTGCCGCCATCACCGACACCCTGCCCCATCTGTCGAACGCGCGCAACGCGTCGGGAAGGATCGCGGTGCGGCGCGGGTTGAAACTTCATCGTGAGCACGAGCGAGGCCGAAGCATTCGATCTGATCATCATTGGGAGCGGATCGGGCAACTCGATTCCCGACTTCCTCGACGACTGGAACATCGCCCTCGTCGAGCGTGATGTTTTTGGCGGCACGTGTATCAACCGCGGCTGCATCCCGTCGAAGATGTTCGTGCTCCCCGCCGACATGGCCTTGATGGCCCGCCATGGCGATCGCCTCGGGGTCGACACCCGCTTCGAGGGTGCCGACTTTCCGGCGATCCGCGACCGAGTGTTCGGGCGGATCGATCCCATCGTGGCGTCGGGCCGTGACTACCGGGCGAGTGGCACACCGAACGTGACCTACATCGAAGGCACTGCAATGTTCGTCGGCGACAAGCTGCTCGACGTGGAGGGTCGGCACATCACCGCGCCAAACATCCTCATCGCCGCCGGTGCCCGGCCGGTGATTCCCCCCATCTCCGGGCTGGTCGAGACGGGCTTTCACACCTCCGATTCGATCATGCGTCTGCCCGACCTGCCGCCGCGGCTCGGGATCATCGGCGGCGGATTCATCGCCGTCGAAATGGCCCACGTGTTCTCGTCGCTCGGCTCCGAGGTCACGTTGATCAACCGCAGCGACGCCCTGCTGCGTGGCTTCGACGAGGACATCCGCAGTCGTTTCACGACCGCACTCGGCGAGCGGCTCCACCTCCAGTTGGGCCATGTCCCCACCCGGATCGAGCGAGTCACCGATGGCATCAAAATCACGTGCGCCGTCGGCGAGTCGGTGGTCGACGAGTTGCTCGTAGCCACCGGTCGCGAGCCCAATAGCGACCTGCTCAATGTCGACGCGGCGGGTATCGAGTGCCACCACCACGGCACGATCACCGTCGACGACACCATGGCCACCAACATCCCGGGCATCTGGGCGGTTGGCGACGTTGCCAACAACTACCAGCTCAAGCACCTCGCCAACGCCGAGGCCAAGGTGGCCTTCTGGAACATCGCACATCCCGACGAGCCCCGCCGTCAGAGCTACAAGGCCGTACCGAGCGCGGTGTTCTCCAATCCGCAGATCGCCACCGTGGGGTTGACCGAAGCCGAGGCCACCGCGGCCGGCCGATCGTTCCGCGTCGGCGTGCGCGACTACGGCGGCACGGCCTACGGCTGGGCGATGGAAGACACGGTTGGCTTCGCCAAAGTGCTGGTGGACACCGAGACCGACTTGATCATCGGCGCCCACATCCTGGGGGCCCAGGCCGCTTCGCTGATCCAACCGTTGATCCAAGCAATGGAACTCGGCACGACGGCC
>JBCBSO010000689.1:0-2203 GCA_039819205.1 Actinomycetota bacterium | reverse complement strand
CGGCGGAGCTCCGCCTGCAGCGCATCCAACAGCAGCTGGAGCAGCGCGGGTTCGTGCGCGTCCGCGAGCTGGCCGAGGAATTCGGTGTGAGCACCGTCACCGCCCGTGCCGACCTGCAGACCCTCGAGGAACGACAGTGCGCGTACCGGGTGCACGGCGGCGCCATGCCCCTCAGTGCGCGCGGCGAGCGAACATTCGAAGAGGTTGCCACCCAACGAGCCGACGAGAAGCAGGCGGTCGCCGCCGCTGCAGCCACGCTCGTATCCAGCGGTGAAACGATCATCCTCGATGTCGGCACGTCGGCCGCGGCGCTGGCGACCGAGTTGGTGGCCCGCCCCGATCTCGACGAGGTCACCATCGTCACCAGCGGCCTCAAGATTGCCCTCGCCCTCGAAGCGGCACACCCGCGCTTCACCGTGGTGGTCTCGGGCGGCACGTTGCGACCGAAGCAGCACTCGCTCGTCGATCCGCTCGCCACCGAGATGCTGCAGATGCTCAGCGTCGACACTGCGTTCCTCGGCTGCAACGGCGTCTCGGTCGAGCACGGCGTGACCAATCTCAACCTGCCCGAGGCCTCGGTGAAACGAGCGATGCTCAGCGCGGCGCGGCGCACAGTCGTGTTGGCCGATAGTTCCAAGCTCGGCGCGCGTGCGCTGGCTCCGGTGTGCTCGCTCGGCGACGTCGATGTGCTGGTGACCGACGACGGGGCAGACACGTCGAACATCGAACAGTTCAAGGCTGCGGGGGTCGACGTCGTCGTCGCCTGACGCACAGCCAGCAGATCGCTCGGACGTCACGTCCGACGGACCGACCTGCGACCGCAGGGAGGGGGAGTGGGGCCGCGAGGCCCGTAACAACGGGCCGCAAGGCTCAAAACGAGAGGGAGCACCCAACGTGCACAGGAAGAAAGTGGCCGCCGTCGGCGTCGCCGTCGCAATGGTCGTCGTGGCCGCCTGCGGCGATGATGACGACAGCGGCAGCGACACCACTGCGGCATCGACCGAAGCCACCACCGACGACGACATGGCTGAAGAAGAGGACATGTCCGAAGAAGACGTCGACGACATGGCCGAAGAAGAAGAGGAAGAGGCCGAAGGCAGCGGAGAAGGCGAAGCGGTCACGCTGCGCTGGCGTACCCGCCCCGACAACGAGAGCGAAGCCAACGCCTACGCCGCGGTCAGCGACAGCATCGCGGGATCGTCCGACTCCGTGGCGCTCGAGTACGAGCCGGGTAACTCCGAGGGTTCGCCCTACCAGGACCAGCTCGTGACCGAGATCGCCAACGGCACTGCGCCCGACGTGTTCTGGATTCCGGGCACCGACATCGCTCGGTTCCAGCAGGAGGGGCTGATCCTCGACCTGTCGGATCTCGCTGAGGCCGACGGCTTCTCGACCGACGAGTTCTATCCCGAGCCGATGTTCCACCTGACCTACGATCCTGAGACCGGCGGTCCTGGTGACGTGTTGTGGGGCCTGCCGCGCGACGTGTCGACGTTCGCGATGTACCTGAACAACGACCTCATCGCCGAGGCCGGAGCGGACGATCCGCGCGCGTTGGCCGAAGCTGGCGAGTGGGACTGGGACGCGTTCGCCGAGGTGGCCGGCGCGGTGAGCGCGCTCGGTGGCGAAAACACCGGGTTCGGCATGAACAGCTGGTGGGCCAACTACGGCTACTTCATCAACTCCGCCGGTGGTGGCTTCTTCAACGAGGACCGCACCGAGTGCGCCCTCGACACTCCAGAAGCGATTGCGGGTGTGACCCAGATGGTCGACGTGTACGACCAGGGCCTCGCCGTGGCGTGGGGCGAAGACGCTGAGCTGCCGTACAACGCCGGCACGGTTGGCATGTTCATCAACGGTCGCTGGGCAACCCCCGGCGCGCGCGAGAACGTCGACTTCAACTGGGACGTCGTGCAGCTGCCGACCGGCCCGGGTGGTACGCAGGGCAACTGGCTGTTCTGGGGCGCCTACGTGGTCAACGCCGACACCGAGCACCCCGAAGAAGCATGGGATCTCGTCCAGGCGCTGACCTCGGCGGAGACCCAGGCGCAAATCTCTGAGCTCGGAGCAAACATCCCGAGCCTGCAGAGCGATGCGGCAACCGAGGCGTTCCTCACGTTCACGCCGCCGGAAAACAACCAGGCCTTCCTCAACGGTCTGAACGACTCGCCGACCGCAGAGGGTCCGCTGTGGGATGGCGACT
>JBCBSO010000688.1:0-2210 GCA_039819205.1 Actinomycetota bacterium | reverse complement strand
TTCCTCGGCACGATCAAGCCGAAGGTGCCGTACGTGATCGGCGTCGCGGGCAGCGTGGCGGTGGGCAAGAGCACGTTCGCCCGCATCCTGCAGGCACTCCTCGCACAGTGGCCCGATCATCCGAAAGTCGATCTCATCACGACCGACGGATTCCTGTTCCCCAACGCCGTGCTCGAGGAGCGGGGGATCATGAATCGCAAGGGATTTCCGGAGAGCTACGACACGCGGCGGCTGCTGCGGGTGTTGCGGGCGATCAAGAGCGGAGCTGAACACGTCGAGGCGCCCGTGTACAGCCACGTCGTCTACGACATCGTCGAGAACGAGCACGTGGTGGTCAACCAGCCCGACATCGTGATCCTCGAGGGCCTCAACGTGCTGCAAACCGGCGACTCTGCCGACGAGTTCGTGAGCGACTACTTCGACTTCTCGATCTACATCGACGCCGATGAACCCGACATCGAGCAGTGGTACATCGATCGATTCCTCACCTTGCGCGAGTCGGTGTTTCAAGACCCCGACTCGTTCTTCAAGTTCTACGCCGAGCTGTCCGACGACGAAGCGATCGCTACGGCGCGCACGATCTGGCGCGACATCAACGGGCTAAACCTGCGCGAGAACATCTTGCCGACCCGCGAGCGGGCCTCGCTGGTGCTCCACAAGCGCGCCGACCACCGCGTCGACCGCGTCCAGCTTCGCCGGCTCTAGCGGCGTTCGCTAGGCGATTCCGAACCAGGCCGGGACGTCGGCGATCATCGCCAGCTCGGTCACGTCCTGGTCGTGATCGTCGACCCGCTCGAGCTCCCACGTGAGGTGGTACGGGATGTGGATCGCCGAGCCGCCAAGCGCCATGACGGGCAGGATGTCGCTGCGCACAGAGTTTCCGATCATGCAGAAACGCTCCGGCGTCACGCCGAGCCGCCCGAGGATGCGCCGATACATCTCGATGTCCTTCTCGAGCACGATCTCGATCTCGTCGAAGTGGTGCTCGAGGCCCGACGTGGTCACCTTGCGCGTCTGATGCACCAGGTCGCCCTTGGTGATCAACACGAGCCTGGTATGCGCACTCATCGTGGCGAGAACCTCAGGAACGTTCGGTAACAGCTGTACCGGCTCGATCAGCATCGAGCGGCCGATGTCGACAAGTTCTCCCACGACGGCCCCGGGGACAGCCCCGTCGGTGACCGTGACCGCGGCGCGGACCATCGACAAGGTGAATGCCTTCACCCCGTAGCCGGCGATCGACACATCGGCGCGTTCGTGGGCCCGCAGGGCGGCATCGAGATCGACACCACGATCGACGTGCGGGCTGAGCAACTCGGCGAAACGAGCTTCCGCCGCGTGGAACGAATCTTCACTACGCCACAGCGTGTCGTCGGCGTCGAAGGCAACGACGTCGAACTCGTCGATGCGCCGGTCAGCGGTGGATGGCATTGAGGTAGTTGTACACGGTGATGCGGCTGACACCCATGGCATCGGCCACGTCTTCGACCGATCGACGCAACGTGAACGCGCCGCGCTCGTCCAGCAGGCGGACCGCGCGTTGCTTGTCCTCGCGCGACAGCAGGGGCAGTCGGCCGCCGAGCTCGGTTTCGACTGCGTCGATCAGGCGGTCGAGCGCACCGTGTAGCGGCGGAAGGCGAACCGCGCCGACCGGAGTGCCCTCCCACACCAACGGCACATCGCTGCCCTCGGCTTGGTCGGGCGGCACGATCGTTGCACCGACCGCATCAACGACGGGCCGGACGGCGGCGATCAGCGGGTGCACCCCACGGCCAGGGCCGCCGCGCCGAGGTGGCGGTGATGATGGTGGTGATGGCGAACCGCTCACGTTGCGATCCCATCCGCCGACGTGCCGTCACTGGATGCTGCCGCCGCCACGTTGACGGCGATGTGCGAAGCGCCGCTGGCAAGGGCGGCATCGGTGAGGGTGCCAACGACCGCGCCCACATCGCTGGCGGGAACATCGCACGACGAGCCAAATGGTCCGATCTCGACGTGATGACCACGGGCCTCGACGGCGGCGATCGCGTCGGTCACGTGCGCGCCCAGGCGACCCTCGATGAACGGCTCGATGGTGAACTCGACGTGGACCACCGCCGTAGCGTACGCCCGCCGGCGACGTGGTTAGCCGGCGCCCATCACGCGGCGCAGTTCGTCGGCTCGGGCGACGCAGTCTCGCCCGGCCAGGTCGGACGCCTCGACCAGGCTGG
>JBCBSO010000687.1:0-2212 GCA_039819205.1 Actinomycetota bacterium | reverse complement strand
TCGCTGATCACGAACCACTCGAGTAGCTCGATGCCGGCATCGGCGAGCAGCGCGTCACTCGCTACCCACCGCACGCACCGTGCGGCGGTCCTGGCCTCGATTCGACCGGGCGATCCAGCCGATCCGTCCGACGTCGAGCGGTGGGTAGCGAGTGACGCGCTGCTCGCCGATGCCGGCATCGAGCTACTCGAGTGGTTCGTGATCAGCGATCGCACGGAATGCCCGCGGGAATTCACCAGCGAGCCGGCGCGCTGGCGGCCGTAGCGCTCGACGTCAGCCCGTGCGGGCCCGCCGTTCCGCTGGACTCAGGCGCAGTCCCGCCGCACGCAGTCGACGAACGAGCTCACGACTCTCAACCTCAGCGGCGCCGGCCGCGACCACCTCGTCGCGATGCTCCTCGGGGATGTCGTAGTGGTCGCCTTGGAACGCCCGCCGCGGAATGCCCAGTCCAGCGGCGAAGTCGTGAAGCTCGTCGTACGACGAATCGCTCACCAGGTGACACCACCGGCGGCCCCGCCACCACCAACGAGCTTCATCGATCAAGATCGCCACGCCGCCCACCGTGGCACACTGCAGCGCGTGGCCAACAACGAGACGGAACTGTGGCTGTGGTGGCAGCGCTTCGTCGGGCCCGATCGCGCCATGTTCGATGCGGTCATCAGCCGACACCGGGAAGCACATCGGCGGTACCACACCGAGACCCACGTGGCGTGGGTGCTGCGCCACTGCCGCGAGCTCCTCGACGACCCCCCTCCGCAAACGAAGGCACACCCCACGCCGTCGGGCGACGAGTTCAGCCCGCTCATCGTTGCCGCTGCGTTCTGGCACGACGCGGTGTACGACCCAACCAGCGCGACCAACGAGCAGCGCAGTGCCCAACTCGCCGCCCGCGACCTCGGCGTGCTGGGCTGGGACCAAGCGGCGATCGGGCGAGTCGTTCGCGCGATCGAGGGCACGGCACATCACCTCGATCCGGCCGACGAGGTCGAAGCCGTGTTGTTCGACGCCGACCTTGCCGTGTTGGGTGCCGACCCGCGGGGCTACCGCGCCTATGTCGACGGTGTCCGGTTCGAGTATCGCCACGTGGCCGACGACGATTGGCGTGTCGGACGAGCGGCAGTGCTGCGCGGCTTCCTCGGGCGAGACTCCATCTACGCCACCGTCGGTGGTCGACGACGCTGGCAGACACGAGCCGTCGCCAATCTCACCGCAGAGCTGGTATCGCTGAACTGACGGGCCAGGGCACCCTCAGCGGGGTGCGTCGCCTTCTTCAGCGCCAACCGCTGAGGGGACGCGGTGCTCGGGACCGGCGTCGATTTGGCGATGCAAGCGGTACTCCAGCGTGGCGTAGATCACCACTCCTGCAAGCGTGATTGTCCCCATCAGCTCGATCGCCTGCCGCAACCCGATCGCTTCGGCGAGGAAACCGAGCGGGGCAGCGGCGATTCCGAACCCGGCAAAGCTCAGCATCATCAACGACTGCACGCGACCGCGATGGGTGTCTTCGGTCATCGCCAGCGCAATCGTGTTCGACAGCGACTGATAGCCGGTGGTGCCAGCGCCGAGAATCATCGTGACGATGATCGCCAACCAGAACCACGGAGCAGCACCGAGCGCCATCACGCCAACCCCGAACACGAGCCCCGACACGATCATCAGACGCCATGCGCCGGGACCATCGGCGCGCGCGGCGAGCGGCACCGCGACGAGCACGGCACCAACCGAACTCGCGGACATCAACAATCCGACCATGCCGTCGCCCAGGCCGAACTCACCCTTGACGAGCGCTGGTACGAACGCCACGTAGTTGAACCCGAACATGATGACGACGAACGACGTGATCACCAGCCGGCGAAGGTGGGCTCGCTCAGCGACGTATCGCACGCCATCGGCGATCTCCCGAAAGGGGCCGCTGTTGGTCTCTCTTGCCGCTGCTTCGCCAGGAGGGCACCGCAGGAGGGTGAAGAACGCTGCCGAGGAGATCACCGCCGACACGAGGTAGGCGCCGCCGAGTCCGATGAAGGCGACACCGGCAATCGCTCCGGCGAACGATGGGGCGAGCACGCGGGTGCCGTTCATGCTGAGCATCGCCAAGCTGATCGCATTGCCGAGCTGTTCGCGTCCGACGATGTCGGCGGTGAACGCGACGCGCGTCGGGCCGTAGAACCCGAACGCCGCGCCCTGCAGCACCGCCGCAATCAGCAGCATCCAG
>JBCBSO010000686.1:0-2216 GCA_039819205.1 Actinomycetota bacterium | reverse complement strand
GCGCCGGTGGTGTTGACGCGCTGACGATCGCCCCCGGCATCGCACACTCGCCAGCCAGCGCCGGCGACGCGCCTGCGTGGCAGTCGGCCGGTGCGGCATGGGGCCATGCCGCACCGGACTGGGCCTACGGCTTCGAGCCGTACGCCCGCGACGCCATCGAGACGATCTTCAACCGGCTCGACGTAGGGCCGACGACGCACCTGTGCGACGTCGCCTGTGGGGCCGGCTATGCCCTCGGGCGGGCCGAGCGACTCGGTGCCATGGTCGCCGGACTCGACGCATCTGCGGAGTTGCTCGACATCGCCAGCCGACGTGCGCCGACCGCGGAGCTGATCGCTGGCGACATGTTTGACCTGCCATGGGCCGACGCCACGTTCGATGTGGTGACCTCGTTCAACGGCGTATGGGGTGGCTGCGACGACGCACTGGTCGAAGCGCGACGAGTCCTGCGGCCGGGTGGCGCGATCGCGGTCACGTTCTGGGGACCCGGTGACCGACTGGACCTGCGCGACTTCTTCATCACGCTCGGCAGGTCGACGCCCGCAGTCGGTGAAGAGATGGTGTCACTAGCCAGCATCGGCGCGCCCGGTGTGGTCGAGGCGATGCTGGAGCGCTCCGGCTTCGAGCAGATTGAACGCTTCGCGGCGCCGGCGGTCCTCGAATTCACCGACGATGATCACGCATGGCGAGTGCTGCGCTCGCCCGGACTGGTGGTACCGGCCCTTGACGCAGTCGGCGACAAGCAGCTGCGGGCGACACTGCTGGCCGTGTTGGAACAGTTCCGCTCCGATGACGGCTCGTACCGTCTGGTCAACGAACTCACCTGTGTGACCGCGCAGGCTCGCTGACCTGCCGATCGCCGAGCGCGCGCAACGCTCGCTCGGCGATCGCAGCTCGGGGCAGGCTCACCGAGGGCAGCTCGTCGCCCAGAAGTGACCGCAACCGGGCGGCGAGGGCGTCGAGTCGTTGGCGGGCGTCTTCGTCGACCGCTGGGCTGTTGGCGTCGTTGTCGGCGGCGACCATGATTTCCCACGACGTTGCCGGATGTGACTCGGCGACGAGTTCGGCCACGTTGCGCAGGGTCGTCCACAGCTGCGTCCAGCTGCCGGAGCGCAACCAATGCCGAATCAGCTCCTCGTACGTTTCGTTGGCGCGACCGACGTCGCCGTGCGCGACATACACCGACGCCAGTGTGACCATGGCGACACCCGCCACGAAGGACGACTCCACCGAGCGAGCCTTGGCGATCGCTCGCTGCAGTTGCTCGATGTCGGCTGCACCGACCGTGTTGGCCACCTCGGCTTCGACATAGTCGAGCCAGGCATCTTCGCTTGTCGATCGCGACTGCCCGCGTGCGTCGGCCAAGATCTGACGCGCGCGGTCGAGCTGCCCGTTGTAGCCCGCGACGAGGGCGATCGCCGCACGTCCGGTGGCGGTGCGCGACTCAGCGGCCTCCTGCTCCCACGCTGCGGTCGCGCCGTCGAGATCACCGATCAACAGCAGCGCCGAGCCGAGTTCGCTCCAGGCTTGCTCGCGCGCCCAACCCTCACCGGAAATGTCGAGCGCTTGCCGGGCCTCGTCGATGGCCAATGCGTTGTCGCCTCGCCGCCATGCCGACTGGGCGTGGATGGCCAACACTGCGGCGCGCTCGGGGTGGTCGTCGGTGACTCGTTCGAGTAGGTCGTCGGACCACGCCCAGATCTCGTTTGAGTCGCGCAAGCGAGAAAACCGAATCATCGACTTCGACAGTGTCACCAGGTCGACGATGTGGTCGTGCTCGTCGAGCCAGCGGCGTACGGCACGGATGTTGGGGAACTCCGAACGCACGAGCCGGACCCAACGCGCCTCGTCGCGACTGCGCAGGCCGTCGGTCAATCCATCGAGCAAGTCGATGGTCGCACGTGCGGCCAACGACTCGGCGGACTGTCGTTCGCCGTGCGCATCGAGCTGCTCGAGCCCATAGGCGCGCAGCGTCTCGAGTTGGTTGTAGCGCGACCCTGCGCGGGTTTTGGAGCGAGTCAGGAGCGACGCATCGACTAACCGCGCCGCTGACTCGAGGGCATCACGACCGAGCTGGAGATTGGCGTCGAGCCACTCGAGTCCCGCAACGGTGACGCCAGCCGGAAACACCGCCAGCGTGCGCAGCAGGCGTTGCTCGTCGTCCGCGAGCTGCTGATACGACCAATCGACAGTGGCCCGCAGCGTTCGATGGCGGT
>JBCBSO010000685.1:0-2217 GCA_039819205.1 Actinomycetota bacterium | reverse complement strand
ATTCACGCCGCCGGACTTCAGGCTCGACAGGAACTCGACCTGCGTGCTGCCGTCGGTCTGCGGCGTGAATGAGCTGAACACGGGGTCGCTGCAGAATGCCAGCCGCATCCTGGAGTCGGCAATCGAGGAGATCTCGGTCTTCCGTGGCCGCCTCGGCGCCTTCGAGCGGAACACGCTGCAGACCAACGTACGGTCATTGCAGGCGGGTCTTGAGAACATCACGGCGAGTGAATCCGCGATCCGTGATGCGGACTTCGCCTTCGAGACCAGCGAGCTGACGCGATCCCAGATCCTGACGCAGGCGGGGACATCGGTGCTGGCGACGGCCAACGCCAACGCCCAGAACGTCCTGTCGCTGCTCGGCTGACGTCACTCTCGGACCTTCCGACGTCCGAGAGCCCACTTCGTCCACGAATACCCGTCCGCCCAATTGGGTGGGCGGGTTTTCCGTGCGCACGGATCGTGCCGGTTGTGCCGCTGGTCCGCAAGGAGGGAGATGCGCCGTCCTTCATCGCGCTGCCGTCAGTGTCGATGACGTGTGTGTCTGGAAGGCGAGCACAGGCCGCCCCCAGGCGCCGCGGCTGAGACGGAATTCAGCGTGCGGCTTGGCCGGTCGGCGGAGATCGGTCACAGGGCCACGCCAACGAGCGTGACCTCGTTGCGTACCGGTGCGCCGCGTGGCCCCGGGGGTGAGAGCACGGAGGATGTCATGACTCGGATCAACACGAACGTTCCCTCGCTGATTGCCCAGCGTGTGCTTGGGCAGAACAACGCTTCACTGAACTCGTCGCTCGAGCGACTGAGCACCGGTCTGCAGATCAACCGCGGTAAGGACAACCCCGCCGGTCTGATCGCGTCGCAGAACCTGCGTGCCGAGAAGGCCGCCATCGGCGCCGCCATCAGCAATGCTGAGCGTGCCGACCAGGTCGCCAACATTGCCGAGGGTGGCCTCAACGAGGTCTCCGGCCTGCTGACCGAGCTGCAGTCGCTCGTCACCGCGACGGCCAACACCGCCGGCCTGAGCCTCGAGGAGAAGGAAGCGAACCAGCTTCAGATCGACTCGATCCTGCAGACGATCGATCGCGTCGCTTCCTCGACCAGCTTCCAGGGTCAGAAGCTCCTTAACGGCAGCTACGACTACTCCACCGAGAACGTCGCCGGCACCGTCAACCAGTTCAAGGTCAACGCCGCCAAGCTCGAGTTCAACGGTACCCGCGACGTGGACGTCGTGGTCACCGGCTCGGCCCAGGTCGCCGGCTACTTCCTGTCATTCGGTTCGGCCAACATCAACCTGGGTGGCGCCGGCGCCGCTGACGGTGCCGACGAGCAGTTCGTCATCGAGATCGCCGGTGAGCTGGGCTCGCGTGAGCTGAGCTTCGCCTCCGGTACCGACGTGGCCGACATCGTCTCGACCATCAACTCGTTCACCGACGTGACCGGCGTCGAGGCTTCGGTCTCCGGCGGTACCGGCGTGCGTCTCGAGTCCACGACCCAGGGTTCGGACAAGTTCGTCTCCGTCACCGTCGTTGACGACGGTGCCATCGACGGCTCCGACGGCATCTACAACCTGTCGGCCAACAACGTCAACGCCCTCGGCTCGCTCGCTTCGACCTTCGCGGCCGCCACCAACAAGCTGACCGACGAGGGTCAGGACGTTGAGGCGACCATCAACGGCATCGTGGCCACCACGCGTGGCACGACCGCCCGCATCAACACCGACTTCCTCGACGTCGAGATCGATCTCGACTACGACCTCGGCAACGCCTCGGCCGCCACCCTCGGCGCCATCAGCGCGTTCACCATCACCGGCGGCGGTGCTGACTTCCAGCTCGCCGGCCGCGTGGACATCGGTGGCAAGGTCGGCATCGGCGTCGGCAACGTCGCCGTCCGCGAGCTTGGTCGCGAGACCCTCGACGTCAACGACTCCAGCGGTTCGCCCGTCAGCGGCACCTACACCCTCGACGACCTGCGCTCCGGTGCGGGCCTCAACGTGGTGGACGGTGACCTGACCGCCGCCCAGCAGATCGTCGATTCCGCCATCGGCGAGGTCTCCTCGCTCCGTGGTCGCCTGGGTTCGTTCCAGCAGAACACCATTGGTGCGACGATCCGCAGCCTCGGTATCTCCCTGGAGAACACCACGGCGGCCGAGTTTGAAGCGGCCTGGGCCGACGCGCTGGTGAGCGTGCCGGAGCCGGCGGTCGGCGGCGGGCTCTTGCT
>JBCBSO010000684.1:0-2223 GCA_039819205.1 Actinomycetota bacterium | reverse complement strand
TCGATCTGTACAACGCCATCGCTCCAACCGTGCTCCATGAGTACCCGACCGACTGGCAGGACCCGATTCGTTTGTTCGGTGATGCGCTCGGCCTCGAAGCTGAGGCCGAAGCGGCGATCGCGCGGATCGAGGCCGAGATCGACGACATCGCCACTCGCGTACCCAACGACCCGCCGTCGGTCGCCATCGTGTCCCCGTTCGGTGGCGATCAGCTCACGATCTACAACCGCAATCTCGGGCCCGGACCGGCGCGCGCGCTCGAGAGCATCGGAATCCCCGTGATTGGACCGGATGGGCCGATCTCGTATGAGCGGATCGGCGAACTTGCCGAGGCCGACTGGGTGATCGTGTTCGACTTCACCACGGGCCCCGTCGACGAGTTCTTGAGCAATCCGCTGTTCGGGCAGCTTCCCGCCGTGCAAGCCGGCAACGTCGTGCGCCTCAGCCCAGAGCAGTCGTTCTCGTGGGTCATCGAGACATCGCGCTCACTGCCGGCAACACTCGACGGCATTCTCTTCGAGATCGGGCTCTGAACGACACTGTTCGGCCTCATCCGCAGCGTAGATTCGATCCGTGCTTCCGGTGGTCACCCCCACCCAGATGGCGGCCATCGATGCCGCTGCGCCCGAACCGGTCGACGTGTTGATTCAGCGCGCCGGTCGTGCGGTGGCTCGCCAGGCACTCGACATGCTTGGCGGTGCCTACGGTCGGCGCGTCGTCGTGCTGGCCGGGCGGGGCAACAACGGCGCCGACGGGCTCGTCGCCGGCGATCGGTTGGCCGCCCGCGGCGTCCACGTGCGGACGTTTACGCTCGACGCGCTCCCCGCTCGGCTGCCGGCCTGCGATCTGGTGATCGACTCGGTGTTCGGCACCGGGTATCGCGTCGACGGCGGACGCGCTCCGTTCGCCGCGCCGGAAGCCGGCGAGGCTGCGGTGCTGGCCGTCGACATTCCCAGCGGCATCGACGCGCTCACCGGCGCCGCGTCGCCAGGGGCGTACGTCGCGGATCGCACCGTCACGTTCCAAGCGCTCAAGCCTGGCCAGTTGATCGGCAGCGGAGCGCGTCATTGCGGCGAGCTTGTGGTGGTCGATATCGGACTCGATGTGACCGACGCCAACATCCACCTCGTCGAGCGTGCCGACGTCCACCGCTGGTGGCCGCGGCGCCGGCCCGATGCTCACAAGTGGATCGGCGCGACGCGCATCGTCGCTGGCAGCCCCGGGATGCTCGGTGCAGCACGACTGAGCGCTGCCGCCGCCGCCCGATCGGGGAGCGGGCTCGTTTCGCTGTCGTCGCCCGGCGCCGATCCCGGTGCGCGGAGCGAGATCATCCAACACGCGTTGCCACACGCCGGGTGGGCCGCCGACGTGCTCACCGACATCGACCGCTTCGCAGCGCTCGTGTGCGGGCCCGGCCTCGGTCTCGGTACCGAGAACGCCACATCGATTCGTGAGCTCGTCGGCGCGGCGCCGATCCCGTTGGTGCTCGACGGCGACGGGCTCAGCGCAGTTGCCGAGGATCTCTCGGTGGTCGGCGGCCGCTCGGCGCCGACCGTGTTGACGCCACATGACGGTGAGTACCGCCGATTGTGCGGGGCGCCGCCCAAGACCGATCGCATTGCGGCGGCTCGTACGCTCGCCGACCGCGCCAGTGCGGTGGTGCTGCTGAAGGGGCCGACCACGGTGGTCGCCGACGCAAGTGGCCGTGCTCTGCTGGTGGACCATGGCGACGAACGCCTGGCCACCGCCGGATCCGGTGACGTGCTCACCGGGATCATTGCCGCCGCATTGGCGGGCGGTTGCCCACCACTGGAGGCGGCCGCTGCCGGCGCCTGGATCCACGCCGAAGCCGCTCGTTGCGGTCCGCGCACCGGTCTGCTCGCCGGCGACCTTCCCGATCTGCTCGTGGACGCGCTGCCGTGAGCGCCGATACCCGCTGGGCGTGGGTGGAGATCGACCTCGATGCAATCGAACACAACGTGCGCCATCTCCGAGACACGGTCGCGCCTGCCGCCGTGTGGGCCGTCGTCAAGGCTGACGGCTACGGGCATGGGGCAGTCGACGTGGCGCGTGCTGCGATCCGGGGCGGTGCCGAAGGTCTGTGCGTTGCGTTGGTCGCCGAAGGCATCGAGTTGCGCCGTGCCGGAATCGACATCCCGATCCTGCTGCTCAGCGAGCAGCCCGCCGAAACCGCCGCACGCATTGTCGAGTTCCGATTGACCC
>JBCBSO010000683.1:0-2226 GCA_039819205.1 Actinomycetota bacterium | reverse complement strand
CGCTCGTCGCCAGCGGTTCGACAAGGTAGCGAAACTCATCGGGTAACCCGAGCGGCACCCGACTGGTCACCAAGAAGCGCAACCGAGGTGTCGTCTCGACCAGCTCATCGACGACGGCCGCGGCCTCAAGCACCACGTGTTCCGCGTTGTCGAGAACGATCAACACGTCGCGATCGCCGAGTACGGCACTGAGCTGCTGGCCGATGTTGCCACTGCTCGTCACGCCGACACCGGCCGCCGTCGCGATCGCCAACTCGACGGACGCGCCGTCGGTCGCTGGCACGAGATCGACATACACCACGCCGTCACTCTGCGTCGCGGCACGGCGCCTGGCCACTGCGACCGCCAGACGGGTCTTGCCGATGCCACCGATGCCGAGCAAGGTGACCACGCGATGTTCGTCGGCGGCCCGGGCGACTGCGTCGATGTCGCCGTCTCGCCCAAGAAGCGGCGTTCGCTCGCGTGGGAGGTCGGCGGCAGCGGCCGCCGTTGCGGGTTCGGCGGCATCGAGGGCATCGATCGTTGCGACGAATCTGAACCCTCGCCCATGGACGGTCTTGATCACTTCCTGCCGCCGACCATCGTCGTCGAGCGCCTGTCTGGCGAACTTGATCGCCGTCGACAGCGTCGACTCGGTGACGAACTGCGTCCCCCACACCTCGTCGAGCAACTCTTCTTTGTTGACGACTCGGTCGGCGTTGTTCACCAGGTATGCGAGCACGTCGTACGTGCGCGGCTGCAGTGGCACCGTCGATCCGGCCCGTCGCAGCTCAACTTGCGCGAAGTCGAGTTCGAAGTCACCGAAGCGGACGATCACGCCGGCATTATCGCGCCCGATCAGCACGGCGACCTCTGTGCAGCTCCCGGGGCGGCGGCCTCCAGCGCGGTCAGCACGGAGTCGGCATCACCGGGCCCGACGGTCACCGCAAGCATGTCCACGTGACCGTCCCAACTCGCCAGCGCGTCGGCCACTCGCTCCGGCCGCCCGACAACTGCGAACTGGGCGAGTAGCGGCTCCGCACCATCAGGCCAGTTGATGCGTCCTGGCCGCGGTTGCGGATTTTCAGAACGGAGCAGGCTGATTTCGGTGGCGAAACCAGCCGCGGCGACGGCGTCGGGGTACAGCGTGCCCATGCCGGTGAAGTACCAGCCGACCAGCTGCCGGGCTCGTTCGCGCGCAGCACCAGGGTCGTCGTCGGCGAACACCATCGGCCCGCACACGAACTCACAGTGCGTGGCGCCGGTCAGGCGGGCCGCGTGCTCCGACAGACGGTCGCGAGGTACGAACACCGGGAACCACGCATCGGCAACGTCCTTGGCGACCGCGACGGATCGCGGACCGAGCCCGGCGACCCACAACGGAACATCGCGCTCCGGCCGGCGACCGAGGCGTAGTCCGGGGGATCCATCAGGCCGCACGCACCGCTCGCCCCGCAGTAGCGCCCGCACCGTGGTTGCCGTCGCCCTGAGCACCGCAGCCGGTTGCCGGAACTCGGTGCCGTGCAGACCTTCGGCCAGTGCCGGCGTGCTCGCCCCAAGCCCGAGGATGAAACGACCACCGGAGATCTCGTCGAGCGTGACCGCTTGCATCGCCAACGACGCCGCAGTTCGGCTCCACACCGATTGGATACCGCTGACGAGCCGAATTCGCTCGGTGCGAGTAGCCAGCTCGGCGAGCAGGCTCCCGGCATCGAGTGACCAGCCCTCCGGCACGATGATCGCTTCGTAGCCGAGCTCGTCTGCCGCCTCGGCCGCCGCCAGGTACGTCGCCCGGTCGGTCTCCATCGGGGTAAAGCACACCGCGCGGCGCAGCGGCCGGGGCGTCGTGTCGTCACTCTGCACGCTCATGAACCCGACGATGCCTGCAATCGACGTCGGAGTCTTGGAGGCAGTCTGGCGATCGTCTGGGGCCGCCGTCGCGACGGCCAGGGAGCTCGGCTGGCGTCCGGCCGTCCAACCCCGAGACGCCGCATCCCGCGGTCAGGCCGGACAGATCGTCGGGGCCGTCGCGACGGCCGCTACTGGTCCCCTTCTTTGTTGTTGGCGTCGTCGTACGCCTGCTTCCAGCGTTTGGCGGTGTTGATCGAGTCACCGACGAAACGGCCGGCTTGTTGGCCGAGTTCCTCGCTGGCGGGGCGGGCCCGCGCCGCACGCCGGGCTTTGCGCTCGTCTTTGGTGGCGAAGTCGGTGAAGAACCACACGAACCCGAGCACAACGGCGATCGCC
>JBCBSO010000682.1:0-2227 GCA_039819205.1 Actinomycetota bacterium | reverse complement strand
CGTACACCCTCGACATGGAGCGCGAGTTCGCCGAGGTGCGGTCGGTGCTGGCCCGCCGATACGGCGTCGACAACCAGCTCAACCGGGTCACGGTGCGCACCCCCGACGACTGGATCGGCATCGCCGCGTGCGGCCACACCTATCACGAGGTGCGTGAAGCATTGCGCGTCCTCGGGCTCGGCTCCGACGACGACCTGCGCGCCGCAGGCATTCGTCTGTTCCAGCTGCTGATGCCGGTGCCCCTCGACCCGACCCAGGTGATCGAGTTCGGCGGTGACCTCCACGAGCTGTTGGTGATCGAAGAGAAGAACCCCACGCTCGAGCGGTGGATCAAGGCGGCGATGTACGACTCGCCGCACCGCCCGAGGATCACCGGACGCAGCGATCCGGAGGGTCTGGCGCTCGTGCCCGGCCACGGCACGCTCGACGTCGACCGGCTGCTCGAACCGCTGCACCGTCGGTTGGCGAGACGTCTCGCCGATCGGCTTCCGCCGCTTGAGCAACTGCTCACTCCGGAGCGGCCGCGTATCCCGCTGGCCGTCGCTCGTACCCCGTACTACTGCTCGGGCTGCCCGCACAACGCGAGCACGCGCGTCGAGCCGGGAACGCTCGTCGGTGGCGGCATCGGCTGTCACGCGATGGTGGCGATGATGGATCCCGACCGCGTGGGCGACATCGTTGGGCTCACCCAAATGGGCGGCGAGGGCGCCCAGTGGATCGGGATCGAACCGTTCGTCGAACGCGACCACTTGGTGCAGAACCTGGGCGACGGCACGTTCTTCCACTCCGGTTCGCTGGCCATTCGTGCCGCCGTCGCAGCCGACATCGACATCACCTACAAGCTCCTCTACAACGGCACCGTCGCCATGACTGGCGGGCAAGACGCGCAGGGTGCGATGACCGTGCCCGACGTCGCAGCGATGCTGCTGCTCGAAGGTGTGCAGCGTGTGATCGTGACCACCGACGACGTCGCCCGCCACACGACCATGCCCCCTGGCGTCGATGTGTGGGACCGCAGTCGCCTCGACGAGGCGCAGCAGGTGCTGGCCGAGATCACCGGCGTCACGGTGCTGATCCACGATCAGGCGTGTGCCGCCGAGCTTCGGCGGGCGCGGTCGCGCGGCACGGTCGAGACACCCGGGTTTCGGGTGGTGATCAACGAGCGAGTGTGCGAGGGGTGCGGCGACTGCGGCGACAAGAGCAACTGCCTTTCGGTGCAGCCAATCGACACGCCATGGGGGCGCAAAACCCAGATCCACCAGTCGAGCTGCAACTTCGATCTGTCGTGCCTACAGGGTGACTGCCCGTCGTTTGCGCTGGTGACGGTCGACAACGACGAGACCCAGCGGCGGGCGAAGGCGGCACCGCCGGTTAGCCCGCCGGACTCGGTCGGCGACCCGCGACCACCGCTGGTGAACCCGGACGGATTCGTCGTGCGGATGACCGGAATCGGCGGCACCGGCGTGGTCACCGTGAGCCAGATCGTCGGCACGGCCGCGATGCTCGCCGACCGTCACGTGCGTGGGCTCGATCAGACCGGGCTGTCGCAGAAAGCCGGCCCGGTCGTGAGCGACCTGATCATCAGCACCGATGCGGTGGGCGCGTCGAATCATGCCAACGCATCGGGAGTCGATGCGATCGTGTCGTTCGATCTGCTCGTCGGTGCGAGCGACAGCAATCTCGTCGGCGCGCGCGCCGACCGCACCGTCGTGGTGGCGTCGACCGACGCAGTGCCGACCGGCCAGATGGTCACCGATCCCAACCTGGCGATGCCCGCCACCCACGCCCTGCTCGAGCGCGTCGAGTCGGTCAGCCGCAGCGCCGACAACCGCTACCTCGACGCCGGCGATCTCGCGGCGCGGCTCCTCGGGGCGACCACCACGGCCAACGTGCTGCTCCTGGGCGCGGCAGTGCAGTCTGGCGCACTCCCGATCCCGGTTGCGGCGATCGAGCGGGCGATCGAACTCAACGGCGTCGCCGTGCAGACCAACCTCCGCGCATTCCGCTGGGGGCGAGCGTGGGTCGACGATCCCGCCATGGTCCGTGCGGCAGCTGGCATCGCCGAGCCGCCGCGCACCGAAACGGTCCACGAGTTGATCACCCGCCTGCGCGCCGACCTCGTCGATTACCAGTCGGAGGACTACGCACGCGGATTCGTCACCGTGGTCGACCGGGCGCGTGCCGCCGAACGAGCGGTCGGCGACTCATCCGAAGTGTTCACTGCCGC
>JBCBSO010000681.1:0-2236 GCA_039819205.1 Actinomycetota bacterium | reverse complement strand
TGGTCACCATCGGCTCAATCGACCTGGTCGACGGGTGGGCAGTCGCGGCACAGAGCAGCGACGACGACGAGGCAGAACTGACGCTCACCCACTCATCGACCGGCGACACGGTGCGCATCGACGCAGAGCTCGACGATGGACGAGGCGACATCGACACCCGGACGCGTATCACCCTCGAACGGTGACACCCGCTCCGTAGAGTGGCCGGGAGATGAGCGACTCCCGACTGTTCGACGAGCCGATCGACGCCGACGAGATTCCGCATCCCGCTGAAACCGCCGATGCGGCCACGGCGGCACGCGGACCGTCGCCGTTTCGTGAGGGCCTCAACCCCGATCAGCTCGATGCGGTCGTGCACGAGGGTGGGCCGCTCCTCGTGGTGGCCGGCGCCGGATCGGGCAAGACGCGAGTACTGACCCACCGCATTGCCAACCTTGTCCACGAGGGTGTGCCGCCGTCGAAGATCCTGGCGATCACGTTCACCAACAAGGCCGCCGCCGAGATGCGCGAGCGGCTGGTGGAGTTGGTCGGGCCGGCCGTACGTGCGATGTGGGTGTCGACATTCCACTCGGCCTGCGTGCGGATTCTGCGGGCCAACGGCGAGTTGCTGGGCTACCCCCGGCAGTTCTCGATCTACGACGCTGCCGACGCGAACCGCCTGACTGGGTATGTGATCCGCGACCTGGCGCTCGACCCCAAGCGCTTCGCGCCGCGCGCCGTTCACGCACGAATCAGCTTGTGGAAGAACGAGTTGGTGCTCCCCTCACAGGCCACTGCCGAGGCCGGCAACATCTTCGAGCGCAAGCACGCCGAGATTTACACCGAGTATCAAGCCCGGCTCCTCAAGGCAGGCGCGATGGACTTCGACGACCTGTTGGTCAACGCCGTGCGCTTGTTCCGCGAGCACGGCGACGTGCTCGAGCACTATCGCCAGCGGTTTGCCCACATCTGCGTCGACGAGTACCAAGACACCAACAAGGCGCAGAACGATCTCGTTCTGCTACTTGCCGGCGGCCACCGCAACGTGTGCGTCGTCGGCGACACCGACCAGTGCCTTCCCCCTGGAACGATGATTGCAACGCCACGCGGGCAGCAACCGATCGAGTCGCTCGAGGCCGGCGATGAGGTTCTGGGGGCGTCTGGGCACGCAACCGCACACCCCGCTCAGATCTCGTACGTGCACGAGGGTCGGTACGACGGCGCGGTCGTCACCGTTTCGACCGATGGTGGCACGGTCACGGCGACCCCGGAGCACTTGATCCCGGCGCGCCTTGTGCCCCAGCCGGGGCGGCACCTGGTGTACCTCATGTTCCGCGGCGACCGGGGGTGGCGGATCGGTCGAACCACCGGAGCGCGCCCGAGCCGTGCGGGACACGTGCAGCACGGCTTGTTCGTGCGGTCGAATCAGGAACACGCCGACGCGATCTGGATCCTCGAGGTGTGTGATTCGGTGGCCGACGCCTCGTACTTCGAGGCGTACTACGCCGCGACGTACGGTCTGCCGACCGCGTGCTTCCACGCCAAGGGCCGAGCGTTGTCGATGGACGACGATCGACTCGAGCGCCTGTACGACCGACTCGACACCGACCGAGGCGCGAAGCAGCTCATGGCTGACCGCCTATTGAGCATCGAGTTTCCGCACCATCGCCCACAGAACGGCGCTCGCCGGCAGGTCGTCAACCTGACGATGTTCTCCGATCGGCGGACGAACGTTGGCTACCACCGCGTCCAGTGGTCATCGAATCGTGACGACGTCATCGATCGACTCCGGTCGGCCGGTGTGAAACTTCGCAGCAGTAAGCACCGTTCGTTGCGCTACGAGACCTCATGGAAGGACTATCGGCGAGCGCTCGCCGATGCCAAGCGCATCGCCGCGCTCGGTCGTCTCGATATCCGGCGCCGTCTCGCCCTCGGCGGAGTGACGTACGACCTCATACCGGCGGCTCATCTGACCGCGGGCATGGAGGTGCTGCTGCTCGACGAGTCCGCATCGGAACCGGCGTGGGTCACAGCCACGGTCGATCGCACCGATCTCCAGACCTATTCGGGTCCCGTGTACGACCTCGAAGTCGACCGGTGCCACACCTACTGCGCCAACGGAATGCTCGTGCACAACAGCGTCTACGCCTTTCGCGGCGCCGATTTCCGGAACATCTTGGAGTTCGAAGACGCGTTCCCCGACGTGACCACGATCGTGCTCGATCAGAACTACCGCAGCACGCAGACGATCCTCGAT
>JBCBSO010000680.1:0-2236 GCA_039819205.1 Actinomycetota bacterium | reverse complement strand
GTCGCCCTCGGCGCCGGGGGCGACCGCAACGGCGGCACCGATGGCCGCCCAGCGTGAACGTGACACTGACATGGGATTGTCCTTTCCAGACGGGAGGGTGGTGAGCGATGAGGAACAGGGGGTCGGGGCGATAACTCGGCTCGTCTGCGGCGCTCAAACGAGCGCCGGAACGGGGACCTCGTCTTCGGCCTTCATTGCGGCCGCGAGTTGCAGGTGCAGTTCGCCCAGCTCAGCCAGGTCCCACCGGAACGAGGCCATCTGGTCGAGCACCTCGAACAGCGGCAACGACAGCGCGTCTCGGCGCTCCTCGTAGCCGGGCAGGTCTCCCGCCACGATCGCTGCGGCCAGCAACTCGGCATCGCGGAACGCGTCGGTGATGCCGTGGGCGGCGGCGGGGTCCTTGAAGTAGCCGGCGTCGCCGACCAGGGCCCAGCCCGGCCCGTGCGGCTTCATGAAGCGGCCACGCACCCCCGGCCAGCTGCGCAGCGCGCCGACACGCTCGGCGTTGCGCACCTGGGCGCCGAGTTCCACGTCGAGCGAGTCGATGATGCGTTGATGGAAGCCAGCGACATCCGCCCGCGCCTCAGCGGCGAAACGATCGGGTCCGGTGGCGGCGAACACGCATGTCGTGTCGTCGGTCGTGGGGATGACCCCGCCGGCGATTCGATTGCCGCTCACCGTGTTGTGGTCGTACAACCACTGAAAGCGGTGGTGGTCGACGTCGAGCCCCCGGTAGTACGCAAAGGCCACCGCCGACGTGTGCGACGCCTGCCGCGTCACCGGTGCGCCGACGAGCCTCCCAACGAGCGACCTCAGCCCGTCCGCTCCGACGAGCACGTCGCACGTGACCATGTGCGCCGAGCCATCGGCCAAACGGAGCTGCGCCCCGTGCACCCGTCCGCCGCTCGTAATCGGCAACTCGACCAGCGCGGTGCGATGCAGCACTTCGGCGCCTGCCGCGCGCGCCGCGTCGACCAAAATCGGGTCGAGCACGGTGCGCCGAGGAGCGGCGAGCGCCTCCACCACCGGATCGGGCGTGATCTCTACCGTGTGGTCGAATTCGCCGTACGAGAAGGTCACGGCATTGATCGCCGGCGTGTCGCTGTCCCACACCTGGTCGAGCAACTCCCATCGGGCAAGGCGACGTACCGCGCCGCGCATCAGCGCATGGGTCGACAGTGTGTCGCTGCCGTACCCCTGCCGGTCGACGACGAGCACTCGCACGCCTGCCCGAGCGAGCAGCATCGCTGTCGCCGCCCCCGCAGCACGGGCGCCGACGATCACAACGTCGTAGTGCCGCCGGCGTGGAGCGATCACCTCGACGGGCGCGGCACCGGCAGTCAGTAGGCCTGGGGCGTCAAACAGCACGTGGCGCTGTTCGGGGTGGGTCGGGGTGGTGTACACGGTCGGGCTCCTTTCGGTGGCGAGTCGAGAACGACTCATCCACATCGTCCCGACTTCGCTCGGCCGGTGCTTGAAGGCTGCGAGGAGGTCGCGTGGAGATCCCATCGACAGATCTCCATGAGCTCTCCCGATCACCTTCAAGACCCGGGCCGCGCCAGCTGCGCACCGTGGTGCCTGTCAATCACCGCCGACCCGGCACCTCCGGCGATCGGCCATCACACAGGAGCAACACATGACCATCACCGATCCCACAACCCCCCCCGGCCGACAACCCAGCCGTCGACAACGGCGTCAACGTTGAGGCGCTGCTCGGCGCCCGCGAAGCGATGACTGGCGCGCCCGAGGCCGCCGCATTCCAGTGGCGGGCGACCTGCAGCTGGGTCGACGGCACCCACAGCCGGACCACGATCGAGAAGTTCTTCGGCGTCGGCGCCGAGCAGTCGCACAAGCAAGCGTTCGTGCTCGACACTGACCACCCCGAGATCTTCGCCGCCGCCGACAATGCGGTGACCCCCGTCGAAATGGTGCTGTCCGGCCTCGCCGGCTGCCTCACCGGCGGAATCGCCTCGGTTGCCCAGAATCGCGGCGTGCAGCTGCGCAGCGTGACGGCCACCGTCGAAGGCGACATGGACCTCCAGGGCATCCTCGGGATCGACCCCGACGTGCGCAACGGGTTCTCGGGCATCCGCGTCCGCTACGAGATCGACGCCGACGCCAGCGCCGACGACATCCGGGCGATCGTCGCCCAGAGCCAAAAGCGCTCCGCCGTCTACGACGTCATCACCAACCCCACGGCCGTCACCGTCGAGGTGGCGTGACCAATCCCGCCGTG
>JBCBSO010000679.1:0-2236 GCA_039819205.1 Actinomycetota bacterium | reverse complement strand
GTCGCCGTGTTAGCGGTCGATCCCTCGAGCCCCGTGTCGGGCGGTGCGCTGCTCGGCGACCGCACCCGGATGGGGTGTACGACAAACGATCCCGGTGTGTTCGTGCGTTCGGTCGCGTCACGTGGCCATCTCGGCGGCCTGTCGCTTGCCGTGCCCTCGATGCTCGACGTTCTCGATGTCGCTGGCTTCGACGACATCATCGTCGAGGCGGTCGGGGCCGGGCAGTCCGAAGTGGAGATCAGCCGGTTCGTCGACACCACCGTGGTCCTCACTGCGCCCGGCCTGGGCGACGACGTGCAGGCGATCAAGGCGGGCATCCTCGAAGTGGCCGACGTGCTCGTGGTGCACAAGGCTGATCTGCCCGGTTCGAGTGACACGCAACGCCAGCTCGAAGCCATGCTCGACCTGCGCGACGCAGCGGCCGTACCGGCGGTGCTGCTCGTAAGTGCGCACACCGGATCGGGTCTGGACCGGTTGGTGGAGACGATCGATGCCGCACACCGAGATGTCGAAGAGTCGAGCGGCCCGCAGCGGCGCGCTACCGAGGTGCTGCGCCAAGCCGCTGCGGCCGAAGCTCTCCGCCGGCTCGATGCTGATCCCGCACTCGACGCGCTCGGCGCAGCGTTCCACCGCGGCGAACTCGCCCTCGGCGAAGCCGCACAACAACTCATCGAACGAACCGTCCGACACCCCTAGAGGTCTGCACCGTGAACAACCAACACATCCCCGACGTTGTGCTCTGTGGTGGTCAGCGAACCCCGTTCGGTGACTTCGGCAAGTCGCTGAAGGACGTCGTTGGAACCGACCTCGGCATCCACGCCGCAACGGCCACGCTCGACGCGCTCGGCCTCGATGCCCAGCGGGTCGACCACCTCGTGTGTGGCAACGTGATGCCGGTCGACCAGGGCGGCTACTTCTCGGCCCGCGTCATCGCCCTGGGCGCCGGAATGGCCGAGGAGTCGAGGGCACTGAATGTGTCTCGGGCGTGCGGCTCTGGCACGCAGGCGATCGTCAGCGCCGCCGAGCAGATCATCACCGGACACTCGTCCATTGCGTTGGCGGGCGGATACGAAAACGCCTCGCGCGCGCCGTACGCGCTGACCGATGCGCGCTGGGGCATGAAGCGCGGCGCGGGCGAGGTGGTCGACACGATCGACTACGGCTATCGCGACCCCTTCGATCTGTCGCTGATGGGCGAGACGGCCGAGAACCTCACCGACGACTTCGGCTACTGCCGTGCCGACATGGACGAGTACGCGCTCATCAGCCAGCAGCGCGCGGCTGCCGCAATCGACAGCGGTTTCCTCGCCGAGCAGATCGCACCGATCGAGGTGCCGGCCGGTCGAGGAACAACCCGCACCTTCGACGTCGACGAGTTTCCGCGACGGTCGACGACCATCGAAACACTCGCCGCACTCCGTCCGGCGTTCCGCGACGGCGGACGGGTCACGGCGGGCAACTCGAGCGGCCTCACCGACGGCGCCGCGTTTGTCGTGGTTGCCGACCGCGCTGCTGCTGCTGAGGATCTCGGACTCACGCCGCGCGCGCGAATCGTCGACTGGGAGGTCGTCGGCGTGCCACCGCGGACCATGGGGTGTGGCCCCGTCCCTGCGATCGGTGGGCTGCTCAAACGCCGTGACCTGCAGGTCGATGATGTCGACTACTACGAGATCAACGAGGCCTTCGCCGTCGTCAACCTCCACGCGGAACGGGAGCTGGGTGTTCGCCGTGATGCCTGCAACTTGTACGGCGGCGGGATCTCGATTGGTCACCCACCGGGCGCGACCGGCGTCCGGATGGCGCTCACGGCGATGCACCATATGGAGGAGTCGGGCGCCCGAACCTCGATCGTGTCGATGTGTCTGGGCGCCGGGCAGGGGATGGCCGTGCTGCTCGAACGCATCGGCTGACCCCCCGACCGGAGTCCAGTCTGTCGATGGCGTTGCGTGGCGCTAGACATGTCATCTCCGACCAGCGAGCGGAATGGGAGCATCGAGTGGTCCGCGCCACACGCGAGAACAACCGAAGTCAGATGCTCCTGGACGCGGCGGCCGAGCTCTTCGCCACCCAGGGATATGCGGCGACGACGGTTCGCGATATCACCTCGGCCATTGGCATGGCCTCGGGTTCGTCCTACTACCACTTCCGGACGAAGGCCGAGATGCTGCTGGCGTTCGGCGGCTCGGCGCCGGAGCTGGCGGTGCACATATTCGCCACGGTGCAGGAGAAGGAGATC
>JBCBSO010000678.1:0-2245 GCA_039819205.1 Actinomycetota bacterium | reverse complement strand
CGCGTTTTGGTCGGTGCCGATGCAGCGCGGACAGCGCATCCTGGCGCACGACCACGAGTACGGCGCCAACATCATCGCCTTCCTGCGCGCCGCTGAACTGCGCGGGGTGCACATCCAACGGGTCCCCAGCGACTCGACCGGCGCCGTGTCGGTCGACGCCTACCGCGATGCACTGGGCGACGGCGACGGCGTCGCCCTCGCGTCGCTCACCCACGTGCCCACAAACGGGGGCCTCGTCAATCCCGCGGCCGAGATCGGCGCCGCCGCGCGGGCGGTCAACGTGCCGTTCCTGCTCGACGCATGCCAGTCGGTCGGCCAGCGGCGGGTCGACGTGAACGAGATCCCGTGCGACTTCCTGTCGGCGACCGGCCGGAAGTATCTGCGCGGACCGAGGGGCACCGGATTCCTCTACGCCCGTCGTGGTGTGCTCGACCGGGTCGCTCCGTCGCAGCCGGATCACGACAGCGCGTTGCTCATGGCGGCCGATCGATACGAGTGGGCGCCGGGGGCCCGGCGCTTCGAGTATTGGGAGTACTCCCACGCCGGGTGGTTGGGACTCGGCGCAGCCGTCGACCACCTCGCATCGTGGGGTATCGATCGGGTCGAGGCCACGGTGGTCGAACGCGCCGACCAGTTGCGGGCGATGCTGGTCGACATCGGCTACGACGTGCACGACGACGGTGAGCTGCGCTGCGGCATCGTCACCACCACGTCCTCCCGGAGAAGCGCACCAGAGCTCCAGGCCCACCTCGCTGCCGCACACATCAACGCCAGCTTCACGTTCCCGGGTTCGTCGCGCTGGGACGTCGACCGACGCGGCCTGGCCGAGATGCTCCGCCTGTCGGTGCACTACACCACCACCGTCGACGAGCTGCAGCGTGCGGTCGAGGTGCTCTCGCAGGCATAGCCTGGGTCGATGGTCAGCTCCGTTCGCAACTGGGCGCGCAACGAGCGCTGTGTGCCCGCCTCGATCCGTCGGCCCGAATTCACCGACGAGCTCGCCGGCATCGTGCGCGGCGCCGCGGAGCGCGGCGAGCGGGTGAAGGTCATCGGTGCTGGTCACTCGTTCACCGGTGCCGCGATGACCGACGGTCACCTCGTGTCGCTCGACTCGATGAATCAGGTGCTGCATGTCGATGGGCGTGACGTCACTGTGCAAGCCGGCATCAGGCTGCACCAGCTCAACGACGAGCTATTCGCCCGTGGGCTGGCGTTACCGAACCTGGGCGACATCGACCAGCAGTCGATTGCTGGCGCCACATCCACCGCCACCCACGGCACCGGCACCGGGTTCGGCAACCTGGCGACCAACATCGTCGGGTTGGAGATGATCACCGGCGAAGGTCGCGTGGTCCGCGCCAGTGAGACCGACGAGCCGGAGTTGCTGCGTGTCGCCCGCGTCGGCGTTGGCGCACTCGGCGCACTGACCGAAGTCACGCTGCGGTGTGTGCCGGCCTTCAATCTCCACGCGGTGGAGACCATCGAGCCACTGGGCGACGTACTCGACGATTTCGACGACGCGATGGGCTCGGCTGATCACGTCGAGTTCTACGCCGTCCCGGGGGCGCGGCGGTGTCAGGTGAAGCGCAACACGCGCACCGACCGCCCGGCCGAGCCGCAGCCACGAATGGCGTACGTTCGCGACAAATGGATCGGTGAGAACCTGGCATTCGGCACCGTGTGTCGTGTGGGTCGACGATTCCCCACCATGGCGCCGCGCATCGCCAAGCTGATCACGTCGAGCGCTGGCGAACGTGAGTTGGTGGACCGCAGCGACCGCGTGTTCTGCAGTCCACGCAAGGTGCGTTTCGTCGAAATGGAGTACGGCATCCCGCGCGCTGCGGTGCCCGAAGCGTTGCGCCGGATACTGGCGTTGATCGAGACGCTGCCGTTCCCGCCACTGTTTCCGATCGAGGTGCGCACCTCCGCGGCCGACGACATTCCGCTGTCGACCGCAAGCGATCGCGAGTCGGGGTGGATCGCCGTGCACCAGTACGTCGGCGCCCCGTACGAGGCGTACTTCCAAGGGGTCGAGGCGATTATGGACGACTACGCGGGGCGCCCCCACTGGGGCAAAATGCACTACCAGTCGGCGGCCACGCTCGCCCCCCGCTACCCCGAGTGGGACACGTTCGCGTCGTGGCGCGACAAGCTCGACCCGGCGCGCACGTTCGCCAACCCGTATCTCAACCGCGTGCTGTAACGATGGCGTCTGGTGTCAGACACCACCGTTACAGCTGGCGGG
>JBCBSO010000677.1:0-2261 GCA_039819205.1 Actinomycetota bacterium | reverse complement strand
CCGGTGATCACGATGAACCGCAGCCGCGCCGAGTATGACGACCTGTCCCCCGCCGACCGCGCCGCCAAGCTCAGCCGCGCCGGCGCACCAGTCGTCGGCTGCACGATGGACGTCAGCACCGATGGCGAGATCCTCGCCCGCGGCAACATGATCATGGGCGGCTACTGGGAGCAGCCCGAGGCCACCGCCGCGGCGATCTATGACGACTTCTTCCACACCGGCGACGGCGGCATCATCGACGACGATCACTACGTGGTGATCTCCGACCGCAAGAAAGACGTGATCATCTCCGGCGGCGAGAACGTGTCGTCGATCGAGGTCGAAGACGCCCTGTTCCAACATCCCGATGTGACCGAGGTGGCGGTGATCGGCATCCCCGATGAGAAGTGGGGCGAACTCGTCACCGCCTTGGTGGTGACCACGCCCGGCAGCACACTGGCCGAGGCCGACCTGATCGCCTTCGCCAAAGAGCGGCTCGCCGGCTACAAGTGCCCCAAGCGCGTCGAGTTCCGCGACGAGCTGGCGCGCACCGCCACCGGCAAACTGCAGAAGTTCAAGCTCCGCGAACCTTTCTGGGCTGACCGCGACAAGGCGATCAACTGACGCGTTCTCCGAAAAACCGGGGATTTCCGGCGCCAGGCGCCTGATTTCGCGCACAGAACGGCCGCGGGCGGCTGATCTTGGCTAGCCCGACGACTCAACCCGGGTCGGCTGCAACTACTGTCGCCGCCCATGCCAGGGCGGACACGGCGGAATCGTCGCGCACTCATCACCACCGCGGTCACGGGCGCATTCGTCGCTACAGCGTCGCTCCTCGCCGGCAGCGCTCCGGCGGCAACCGCTGCCGGGCCAAGTGCTGTCGCGTCGGCGGTGGCGGCCGGCGGAGATCACACCTGTGCGCTCACGGCGGCAGGCGCGGTGACCTGCTGGGGTGACGACGTGTTCGGACAGCTCGGCAATGGGGATCCGAGGAGTGACGCATTCGCGCCCACCGACCCGATCGCGTTGCCCCAGGTCGACGGCGCTCCAACCACGGCCACGGCGATCGCCGCTGGTCAGAACCACACCTGCGCCATTTTGAGCACCGGCGACGTTGCCTGCTGGGGGCAGAACGACGTGGGACAACTCGGCCTGGGCGCCGTCGGGGGCGACTTCGAGACCTCCCCCGCAGGACCGGTGCTGCTCCCATCGGTCGACGGCAACGCGACCACCGCCGTCGCCATCTCAGCTGGCTCCAGCCATACCTGTGCCGTGCTCAACACCGGCGACGTCACGTGTTGGGGATCGGACTCGAGTGGACAGTTGGGCAACGGCGGCGCCAACGAGAACGACCCCTCACCGTCGGCCCCGCTGCTGCTTCCGGGTGACAGGACGGCCAGCGAGGTCAGCGGCGGCCGACAGCACACGTGCGCAGTGCTGAACGACGGGGCTGTCACCTGCTGGGGCTCAGACGCCGACGGTCAACTCGGCAACGGACCGGGCAGCGCCGACGTGACGGCTCCATCAGGAACGATCACCCTGCCGAACGGCTCGACGGCGGCAGCGGTCTCGACCGGCAACGCCCACACCTGCGCACGTCTGAGTGGTGGAGCGTTGACCTGCTGGGGTGCGGACTTCTTCGGACAACTCGGCAACGGCCCTGCGGGACCCGAAGAAGCGCCCAACGGAACGATCGATCTCGGCACCAACACCACAGCGCTCGACGTGGCGGCGTCCGCCGGCCACACCTGCGCCGTGCTCAACACCGGTGCGGCGACCTGCTGGGGCAACGACGCATTCGGCCAGCTCGGCAACGGCCCAGGCGCGGACAACGTCGCGACACCGACCGGAACCGTCGCCCTTCCCGGTGGCGCGTCGGCGACCGCAGTGTCTCTGGGGTTGCGGCACAGCTGCGCATTGCTCGCTGGTGGCGACATCACGTGCTGGGGCGCCGACGGGTCGGGACAGCTCGGGATCGACGGCGACGGCAGCAACGTCGATGCTCCACTCGAGGTCGTCGACATCCCGGTCGCACCGCACAACCCGCCGCCTCCGCCGCCGCCACCTCCTCCGCCGGCCGGTGAGGATGTGGGGATCGTGACGGTTGCGCCGGGTCGTTTGGTGGAGACCCGCCAGGGTTCGTCGACCGTCGACGGCCAGCAGAACGGGATCGGGCCACGTGCCGCCCGTCAGGTGACCACGGTCAACGTGTGGAACCGCGCCGGCGTCCCAACCGGGGCGACAGCAGCGTTGGTCAACATCGGAGCCGTCAACCCCCAACT
>JBCBSO010000676.1:0-2263 GCA_039819205.1 Actinomycetota bacterium | reverse complement strand
TTCGAGCAGCGCGGCACTGTGCCCGCCGCCGCCCAGGGTGGCGTCGACCACCGTGCCGGACGGCACGCCGGAAAACACGTCGACGATCTCGTCGACCATCACCGGACGATGCTCGAATCCGCGGCCCATCATCCGCCTCCTGCGATCTCGAGTTGGCCAGCGACGTCGTTGGCGCGGTACGCCTCGGGCTCCCAGATCTCGATCTTGTCGAGGTCGCCGAGTACCACCACCGTGGCGTGTGGCTCGATGCCGGCGTGGTCACGCAATCGCTGATCGATCGTGACGCGTCCCTGCTTGTCGATCGTGGCGTGGACGGCAGACGCGGCGAACGCCCGCCGCCGGGCGCGCGAGGCCTCCCCACGCTTGACTTGGGCAATCAGCTCCTCGGCTTCGGCCTGGAACGAGTCTTCGCTGCGCACGCTGACGCAGCCGTCTTCTCCGAGGAACAGATAGCAGCGGTCGCCAAGGTCGGAGCGAAACGACGACGGGAGCGCTACCCGTCCCCGCTCGTCGAGCTGCCGCTCGTACGACCCGACAAACACGCGCGCGCTCCTCTTCCCTGCCGAATGGGGCGACAGGACCTGCCTGCTCCCGCGGCGGACCTGCCGTGCCGGGAGCGCGGGAGCCTCCCCCAGCGCTCCCCATCATGGCCCCATCATCCCCCATCGTCAACCATTTACCCCCATTTCTCCCCCAGTCGCTCCACTCTCACTCCACTTCGCACGCCACTTCCGGGCTGCCCGAGCAGCCGGTCGACAGGTGTCAGGCACCAGATGTCCGACCCCGTTCGCGGCGATGCGCGAACGCGCGGCGCGCGACGTCTGGGGCCTGACACCCGATGTAGGTACGGGACGTGGTTCGCTGGCCGGGCTGCTCAGACGAGCAGCGGCGCAAGGGCGTGGAGCACGTCGTCAAGCTCCACCGCGGGCAGCGTGGCCACGGGGGCGAGGTCCTCGAGCGGTGGCCGATGCTCTGGAGCGAGCAGCCCAACCAGTCGAGACTGCTCGTCGCGTCGGTACCACGAGCACTGCACGCGGGCGTACTCACGGGTGCGCCGTTGGCTCATACCGACGAGTTTGTACCCGGCGACGGTCAGCTCGCCGACGCCGAGCCCGTCGAAACACAAGAGTCGCGACCACGGCGTGTCGACGATCTCACGCTGCACCTGGGGTGCGAGGTGAGGATCGACATGACTCAGCGCGACAGCAAGCCGCTCGCCCAGCCAGCGCATTGGGCGATGGATGTCGTGCGACCAACCGGGCGCACCGGCAGGAATGATCGCGTCGAACCAGGCCGTGGTCTCCGGATCGACAAGCACGGCCCCGCCACCGCTACGCCGCCGGACGACGTCGATCCGCTGCTGTTGCGCTGCCCCGTGGTCGATGAGCTCGTCGCGTTGGCTCGAACCGAGGACGACCGCCGGCCCCGTCGGCGCCATGCGCCATAGCTCGGGCTGTGGTGGCGAGGGTGGTCGCGCGGCGTGCAGTTCTCCGACCGTTCCGCGGCGACGGCGAGGCACGTACGACGATGCGCTCAGGAGGCGAGCGGCAGGTACGGCCGCCACGTGTCGGGGATGCCGCTCACCGAGACGACGACCCACGCCGTGGCCCGCGGTGCTCGACATGGCCGGGCGAGCCGCATGCCGGCTTCGCTCGGTGTGCGATCGCGCTTGGACAGATTGCAGGGCCGACACGCTGCGGCGACGTTCTCCCAGGTGTGGCCGCCGCCACGCGAACGTGGCATGACGTGGTCGATCGAGTCGGCACGGTCGCCGCAGTACTGGCAGCGGTAGTCGTCGCGGGCGAACACGGCGCGACGCGAGAGCGCCGCGCGACGGACGTACGGCACCTTCACCATGTAGCGCAGCCGGATCACCGATGGACGCGGCACGGCGAGGGTGGCGGAGCGGATCACGCCGCCGTCGTCTTCGAGCACGTCGGCCTTGTCGGCCAGCACGAGGCAGGTCGCTCGTCGGGCCGATACGACGCTCAGCGGCTCGTAGCTGGCATTGAGAACGAGTGCGCTGTGCATCGGGCAGGACCCTATGACGTCACCGACGCCGCTGCTGCTCGAGTTCCCGGCACCACCGCAGGTAGTTGAGCACATCGTTGTCGTCGATGCGTGGCTCGTCGCCGTATTGGGTGACCATCCGGAACCGCAGATAGTCGGCGGACGGAACTGGCAGATACGGCGCCCGCCGCCACCACCGAGGTGGCGTCAGCCGGGCCCACTGCCGCACCGCGACCCCCCACACCCCCGGGTG
>JBCBSO010000675.1:0-2264 GCA_039819205.1 Actinomycetota bacterium | reverse complement strand
CATTGGACCGGCCCCGTGATTGGTTCCGTGGGCAGCCCAAGATCAGGCGCGCTTGTTGTCGTCCAGGTCTTCGAACTCGGCGTCGACGATGTCGTCGTCGTCGTTGCGCGGCTCATACGTTTCGGGATCGGTGGAATCGACCGGTGAGGCGTCGGTGCCGACCTCCTTGAAGTAGCCGGTGACGGGGGCTCCGCTGTCGTCGAGGAACGCCTCGATCGTGGCGTCGTTGATGGGGAAATAGCCGGGATCGAAGGTGCCGTTGCCGTCGGGGTCGAGTTCGACATCGCGGCCGTTGTTGGAGAACTCGTGCGTGTTGATACGCGAGCCGGTGCCGTTGAGGCCGTCGAGGAAGGCGAGCACACCGTCGCGCACGCCGACTTCGCCGCGCGCTCCGCCGTTGGAGAATTGGTAGATCGAACCCGACTCGTCGAGCACCACCTGAATGTCGACGCCACACGTGTCGGCCAGGTCGTTGTTGCCAACGGCGTCTTCGATGATGATGTTGTCGATCACGCGGTCGTCGTCGTTGCCCCAGTTTCCGGAGCCGGCGCCGATCTGGATCGAGCTGCCCTGGATGAGTACCGCATCCGGCAGGATGTATGAGAGCGTCGTGCCGTTCGGTGGCCGCCCGACGGTGGCGATGTCGACATATGACGACCCATTCCAGAACCGCAGGTCAAACTCTGGAGTGTCGTCGCCGCTCGTGCCTGCGCTGTCGACGAAGTCGAACGACACCTTGGCACCTGTACCGCCATTTGCGGGGTTGAAGGCTTGCAGGTCGACGTCGCGCTGAATCGTCCTGTTGTCGAGGTTGTCGAAGAAGAGTGAGTCGCGGTCCGGCGAGAGGAGCTGGATGTCGCCGGTCTCGAAGATCGGGGTGGCGGTCGAGTCGTTGGTCTCGGTCCACGAGGCGCCTGCTGGCCACCCGATGCCACCGGAGTAGTTCTCGCTGGTGAAGTTGTCCGAGATGGGGCTCGCCGCCTCGACACTCCCGCTGTCGTCGTCTGCGGCGATCGCCACACTGACCAGCAATCCCGCGACGAGGCCGAGTGCCATACACAGCGCCGTCCAAGTGCGCCCACGCTTCCCAACAGAACCCATGTTTCCCGCTCCTTCACAAATGTGAGGGATCCATTAGAGGGCGCGCTGAGTGACCAGCGCAAGCGAAAATGACACGTAGAGCAAGATTTAACACAGAATCGACCACACAGAGTGGCCGTTCGGCCCGGTCGAGTGTTGGAATTCGGTAAGAACCTGAGCGGTTGCAGAACTCAGGCGGCGTTGTGCTCGTCGTCCGACTCGCGGTCGCGGCACTGGCAGTTGCGCGGTCGGAGCATGTCGTATGCCAGCGAGTACGCCGGCATCCCGTGGAACACCGGCACCACCGGAGGCGGTTGACCGACCGGACGCATGAGCGAGCCGTCGGCACGCATGTTGAGCACGCGCCCGCGACTGTCGTATCGGGCCCATAGGCCTTCGTGGTGCTTCCATGTGTTGTGCGCACGGCAACGTGGCCGGGCATTGTCGAGGTCGGTGCCTCCGTCGTCGCGCTGCCACTCGTTGACGTGGTCGGCGTGGCAGTGCGCCGCCGTGACCGAACACCCGGGATGGTCGCACGATTGCTGCAGCGCGAGGGCGACGTCGCGGGCGACCCGGTGAACAGCCGGCGCTTGCGACCGACGTCGACGGGAACTGATGCGCTGTCGATGACGACGCGGCGGACGAGACCGCCCAGCGCAGCGGTGAGTACCTCGTCGGGAGCGAGCACGACGCCCCGTGACGTCTCCATGCGAGCGCGGAACGCATCGACCGGTTCGAGGTCAGTTGGCGAGGGCGCGATCTTGTGGGGGGCGAGCAGTGACTCGAACGTGTGCAGGTCGGTGAGGATGTTCACCGTGGCCCTGACGGGTAACGGGTCCTCGCCACCCGCGCCGCGTTCGACGGCTCGTCGGAAGATGCGCACCAGCGCGTCGAAGCGACGTTGAGCGTCGCTGCGCGGCAACATGCTCGCCGGTGCATCGGGCCCATGCTGAGCGGTGCGCTGTGCGACGTCGCTCTCGAACTCCTCTTCCACGAATGCATCGAAGATCGATTCGAGCTCGGCGGCCGTGAGGCCGCGCCCGCCGCTGGCACGAACGTCGATGCCACCGCCGGCGGCGCCAGGCAGGTGACGAACCGATGCGCACCGTGACGAGTGAGATGCATCGTCGTTGCGCTGCGCACCGTCGGCGTCGGCGAGTGCCTCCCAGCGGGTCAGCACGGTG
>JBCBSO010000674.1:0-2270 GCA_039819205.1 Actinomycetota bacterium | reverse complement strand
CCGCCGTCCACGCCACGCCTCGGGAATCGAGCTGCGTATCCGAAACCAGGTCGTTGCCCATGGCGGACCCCACGGGTCGCCGCGTTCGATCGGGCGTTGATCGTCGAGCGTCGGACCGGCGGTGACGTCGACGGGCCGACGATCCGGGTGGGCCAACGGCAACACCCGTTGCCACAACTCGCGATCGATCCGGTCTTCGATGAGGCGCCGATCGTCGTGCACGACCCGAGACTAGGAAACGCACCGACCGTTGGTGTCAGGCACCAGATGTGCTGGCTACCTCTGGTGCCTGACACCAACTGTGGACCCCGGTCCACCACGGCGACGCCCTCATGGTTCTGCCACGATGACGCCGTGACCGATCCGCAAGCGCGACCGCTGTCCGGAGTGCGCGTGCTCGACCTGACACGTGTGCTGTCCGGCCCGCACTGCACCCGCACCCTCGCCGATCTGGGTGCGGACGTGATCAAGGTGGAACCGCCCGCTGGCGACCTCACCAGGTTCACCACCCCCCGGCGTCACGGTCTGTCGAGCTACTTCGTGCAGCAGAACACGGGAAAACGCAACGTGAGCATCGATCTGTCGTCGCCAGCCGGCTCGAGCATCATGCGGGCACTCGCGGCAGAGGTCGACGTCGTCGTCGAGAACTTCCGCCCTGGCGTAATGACGCGTCTCGGGCTCGACCCGGATGAGTTGGTCACTGCCAACCCGCGGCTGATCATCGCCTCGATCTCCGGCTATGGGCAGACCGGACCATGGACGGGCCGGCGAGCGTATGCGCCAGTGGTCGAGGCCGAGACTGGGATCATTGCGTCGCAGGGTGCATCGCGGCCCGACGGGCAGTTGGCCAAGGACCCGCACAGCCACGGCGACGTGTACACCGCCCTCGAGGCGGTGACGGCGATCCTCGCCGCGTTGTATCAGCGCGATCGCACCGGTGTCGGCCAATGGATCGACATCTCGATGGCCGAGACGATGTTGTACGTCAACGAGCATCTGCACGACGCACTGTGGGATGGCGACGACGATCCGGGGTGGATCCGCAGCTTTCGACCCGGCGACTATCGCGTGCTCCACGTTGCCGACGGTGAACCGGTGCTCGTCAGCGGCCATCCAGCTGAACGCGGCACGTTCGAGTTCTTCTGTGCAGCGATCGGCCAACCGGAGCTGGTCGACGACCCGCGGTTTGTCGATGTCGAGTCACGCCTGGCCAACTTCGACGACTTGTGCCAGATCATCGCCGACTTTGCGGCAACCGTCCCCGACGGCGACGAGTTCGAGCGGATCTTCTCCGAGCACCGACTGGCGGTCGGACGGGTTCGACAACCCGGCGACGTGACCAAGACAGAGTGGGCCGAGTCGCGCCAGGCGACCGTGCACATCGACGATCGCGGCGGTGGCACGGTGGAGGTCCCGAACGTCCCGTGGCACTTCTCGGGCGCACACGACGTGGCCGTGAGCGGCGTGCCCAAGTATCGCGGCGAGGACAACCGCACCGTGCTCGCCGAACTCCTCGGCTACGACGACGCTCAGCTCGACGCACTCGAGGCCGACGGCGTGCTGTCGAGTCGAATCCCTCAGCCGTGAGCCTACGGTTCCCAGTGGCCCCGATGAAGGCGACACTGGGAACGCTGCCGACCGCCGACGGGTGGGCACACGAGATCAAGTGGGACGGCTATCGCACCCTGGCCCACGTCGCCGACGGCGCGATCCGCCTGCAGAGCACCGCCGGGCACGACGTCACCGAGCGGTGGCCGGAACTCGGCGCCCTCCCCGGTTCGCTCAACGCCGATGCCGCGATTCTCGACGGTGAGTTGGTCGTGCTCGACGACGACGGCCGACCCCGGTTCGAGATGATCCAACGCAGCGGACGGGGCACCGACCGCCAAGCTGCGTTGTTTCTGTTCGACGTGTTGCGCATCGACGACACCGACACGATCGACCTGCCGTATCTCGACCGCCGCCGGCTCCTCGAATCGCTCGTCGAACCGGGCCCCAATTGGCAGGTGCCAGGCCACCACGTCGGCGACGGTGCCGCGCTGCTCGCGGCGACCGTCGAACAGGAGCTCGAAGGCGTGATCTCCAAGCGCGTCGACTCGCGGTACCGGCCGGGCGCTCGCACCAAAGAGTGGCGGAAGGTGAAGAACCGTCGTGTCGTCGAGGTCGCCATCGGCGGGTTCACCGACGGGACCGGCAATCGTTCTTCGACATTCGGTGCGCCGTCCCGTCGAAGCCAGTGCCGACACCGCCGGCAAACGCCAGCCGGTTGC
>JBCBSO010000673.1:0-2278 GCA_039819205.1 Actinomycetota bacterium | reverse complement strand
CGGCGCCATGAGCGCACGAGACCGCCTGACCGGACCCGCCAATACAGGAGTGTGGATGTTCACCGAGGCGATGCCCGCCGGTGCTGCTGCGGAGTTCGCCGGCCGCGTCGAGTCGCTCGGTTACTCCACGTTGTGGCTCCCCGAAACCCTCGGGCGCGATCCGTTCCCACATGTGGCATGGCTGGCTTCGCAGACCGAGTCGCTGCAGTTCGCCACCGGCATTGCCGGTATCTTCAACCGCCATCCCTCGTCGATGGTGCAGAGCTCGCTGACCGTCGCCGAGCAGAGCGGTGGTCGCTTCGTCCTCGGGCTGGGCGTGAGCCACGCGCCGATGGTCGCCGGCGTTCGCAAGCTCGACTACTCCAAGCCCTACTCGCAGATGCGCGAGTACCTCGCCACGATGGATCGCTTCCGTTACACGTCGATCCCGCCCGCCGAGCCACCGATCCGGCTGCTCGCCGCCCTCGGGCCGAAGATGCTTGAGCTGTCGGCCACCGCCGCCGACGGCGCGCACCCGTACTTCACCACGCCAGAGCACACCGCGACCGCCCGCGGGATTCTGGGTCCGGACAAGCTGCTCTGCGTCGAACAGAAGGTCATCTTGTCGACCGACGCCGATGCGGCGCGGGCGGCGGCGATTCGGACCAGCAACATCTACGCCGACCTGCCGAACTATCGGAACAACTGGAAGCGTCTCGGCTTCACCGAAGACGAGATCGAGTCGCGTGCCGATCGGTTCATCGACGCCGTGGTGGTGTGGGGCGACGAGGATCGGCTACGCGCCGGCGTGCAAGCGCACTACGACGCCGGCGCCGATCACGTGTGTGTCCAGCCGATCGACGTGAGCGACCCGCTCGCCGTCGACTGGAACGCACTCGAAGTACTCGCACCGACGAACTAACAGCGGCGACGCGTCCGGATCACATCACTTCCTTCACACCACGCGCGATCAGCAGCCGGTTCATCGGATAACTCGTGGCCAGTCCGATCGCCATCCCGATCTGCATCAGGAACCAGAACACCGCCGAATTCGCCTCGAGGTGCGGATCGGTGAAGAACACGAAGAACATCAACCCCATCCAGGTGAACAGACCTACCTCGAAGGCGGTCAACGACCAGAAGTCGGCTTTGGCTGCGCGCCGCAGGAGCACCCGCGTCGGATCGCTCGACATCGCCCGAATGGCGAAGAACTGGAAGGCGATGCCGAACAACAGTGCGAAGGTGAAGTCGAGCACGTACGAGGCCCAGATCGTGGCCCCGAACAAGCTCAAGCCGAAGGCGAAGATCATCGTCTCGGCGAGCACATCGCCGAGCGTGCAGCCGCCCCCGCAGTGCGTCGAAGAGACAGCGACGCGCACCCAGTAGGGATGCTCCCGTCGCCCGTGCTCGGCGATGAACTTCGGGCTTGCCGATCGCCCGACACGCCAATAGAACCACAACCCAAAGGGTCCGAGATACAGCGCCGTGATCGGCCACACCCACTCCATCACGCCCATCGGCTGGCGATAGCCGCGGCCGCGGATGTCGACGATGATGATGATCACGCTCAGCCCGGCGAGCGACAGTGACACGACGGCGAGCGTTTCGAGCCAGTCCGGCGGCACGGCGGCACGCTAGCTCGTCGACCGTCGGGTCGCCGCGGGTACGGTCCCAGACATGAGCGATTGGGAGCACATCCGCTACGACACGCCAGCCGACGGCGTCGGCCGCATCACGCTTGCCCGCGCCGAGGCGGCGAACGCGCAGAACTATCTGATGTTGACCGAGATCAACGAGGCGTTCGACATCGCTGCGCAAGACGACGCTGTGCGGTGCATCGTTCTCGCCGCGGACGGCAAGCACTTCTCGTCCGGCCACGACCTCGCCGAGACCGACCAGGACATGGCCACGCTTCCCACCATCGGCACCCAACAGCACTTCGACGCCGAGGGGGTCGAGGGGTACATGGCACGCGAGGCCGAGATGTACCTCGGCCTGTGTTGGCGCTGGCGGAACATCGCCAAGCCGACGATCGCCCAGGTGCAGGGCAAGGTGATCGCTGGTGGGCTGATGCTCGTGTGGCCGATGGATCTGATCGTGTGTTCAGAAGAGGCCACCTTCTCCGATCCAGTGGTGGCGTTCGGGGTCAACGGACACGAGTACTTCACTCATCCCTACGAGGTCGGCGCCCGACTGGCCAAAGAGATGCTGTTCACCGGCCGGGCGATCACCGCCGACGAGGCGCTGCGGGCGGGAATGGTCAACAAGGTCGTGCCCCGAGACGAGCTCGAAGCAGAAA
>JBCBSO010000672.1:0-2284 GCA_039819205.1 Actinomycetota bacterium | reverse complement strand
CCTCATTGCGGTGAGCCTGACCAAGATCGCGCTGTACTGGTACATCCATCGGCGCCCATACCTGCTGCTCACACCTCGACATCGCCTCCGGCCCAACGATCGTGCTCACCGGTGCCGCACTGTTCGTGTTGGCGTACGTGTTTTCGGGTGTCTCTGGCCGCACCCGCCTGCGCGGGATCGAGCACGCTCACTAACGCAGCGAGCGGCTACGAGAACTGGTCGGCTCCGGCCGCGGTCGCAGGCCGCTCGCGCAAGAGCGTCACGAGCAGGAAATACGAACCGGGCACCGCCAAGAACACGATCAAACTCAGCTGATGAGCCACGTCGGCCAACGCCATCGCCAACACATAGAGCGCGATTGGCGCCGCCGAGATCCCGACGCCGATGCGGAACGTTCGGTCGCTCGATGGTGTGAGCAGCAGGTATGGGCGCCGATGGATGTACCAGTACAGCGCGATCTTGGTCAGGCTCACCGCAATGAGGACCAACCCGTAGAGGCGCAGCGCGATCGGGTCGTCGTGATAGTCGCCAAGCACGGCCGACGCGAACGGAATCAGCGACACGGGCACGAGGAACACCAGGTTGAGCCACACCACATCGCGATTGACGGCCCGCAGGCGATTGAACAGATCCCGATGCCACACCCAGTACATACCGACGAGGAAGAAGCTGATGACCCAGGCGATCAACGTCGGCCCGATCTCGTCGAGCGCTTCGCGAAACGACTGCTCGGACAGATTTGACGGCACGCCGATCTCGAGAACGAGAATCGTGATCACGATGGCGAACAC
Organism: Actinomycetota bacterium; assembly: GCA_039819205.1. Lineage (GTDB taxonomy): Bacteria > Actinomycetota > Acidimicrobiia > Acidimicrobiales > Ilumatobacteraceae > JABSQH01. The sequence continues at coordinate 1,493 of JBCBSO010000672.1, read as the reverse complement.
CGCATCGACAAACGCGGCAACACGGTCGGGGCTGCGCTCGCGTGACGCGATCTCCGCATCTCGCGCATCGTCGGCGGCGTCGTCGTTACGTTCGGGCTGAACCATCGGCGGAGCCGACGGTAGTTCAGCGAGCTACTGCCGGGGTCGAGCTCAGCGACGTTGCGAGCTCTCGCACGGCGAGCACGACAAAGAAGATGACCACGCTGAACAACGCCATCGTTGCGCCACCGGCGGTGCTGTAGTGGAAACTCACGACGAGACCGGCGACGACAGCGATCGAGCCGAACAGCATCGACAGCACGATCATCGTGGGCACACGCCGCACGAGCAGCCCGGCGGTGGCCGGGGGCCCGATGAGCAACCCGAACACCAGCAGCGTCCCGACGGTTTCGAAGCTGGCCACGATGCTGACGGCGAGCAGCGCCATCAGCACGATGTGTGACACGCCGGGACGCATACCGAGTGTGAGCGCTTTGTCACGATTGAACGTGAGCGCCATAAACGGACGGAACATCACCACGCTGACCACCACCACGATGACCAAGGCGACGAGCTGCATCCGTACGTCGTCCCATGTCACCCCCAACACGTCGCCAAACAGCAGCGACGTCACCTCGGTGGCGAACGCACGAGTGCGCGACACGATCACCACGCCGAGTGACAGCATGCCGACGAACAGCAGGCCGATGCCGGTGTCTTCGCGCACCGTGGTTCGGCTCGATACGAGGGCGACGGCGATCGCCATGATGAGGGCGGCAGCGAGTGCTCCGATGATGAGGCTGAAGCCCCACAGCACCGCGAGTGCGAGTCCGGGGACCACCCCGTGCGAGATGGCATCACCAAGGAATGCCAACCCGCGCAGGACGACCCACGTACCTACGAGCGACGTGATCGCCACCGCCAGCAAGCTGGCGATGAGCGCACGCTGCATGAACGAAGGCTCGAACACCTCCGTCAGCCAGGTCATCGGCTCCCGAGTGTCAGTCCCACTCGGCGCCGAACATCACGCCAGGGCGCCAGAGATGCGCTCGGCGTTGGTGACGACCATTGCGATGTAGGTTTCGCCGTCGCTGCCGGGCTCGCCGAGCGACTCGGTGTACAGCTCGACGACCTGGACGTCGCCACCAACCTCGGCGGCCAGTGCCTCGGCGACATCGGTTGGTGCGGATGTGTCGCCGAAGATGGCGGGCACGCCCTCGGCCTCGATGATCTCGGCGAGTTCGGCGAGCTCGCCGGCGCTTGCTGCGCCGCCGGTGCTGCCGCTCGGGATCACGGTGCCCACGACCTCGAACTCGTGACGATCGGCGAAGTAGCCGAACGCTTCATGGTTGGTGACCATGATCCGCTGCTCGGCCGGAACGGCGGCGATGAGTGCCTCGACCTCGCCATCGGCGGTGGTGAGCTCGGCCATGTAGGCCGCCGAGCACTCTTCGACCGCTGCGGTGTCGATGCCGTCCATCTCGAGGAGCATCGCCGTGATCCCCTCAGCGGCG
>JBCBSO010000671.1:0-2301 GCA_039819205.1 Actinomycetota bacterium | reverse complement strand
CCACGACCGGTCGATGTTCTGGCCATCGGAGTACACGGTGAACGAGATGCCCATCGTGAGGATCTCGAGCTCGCACGATCGTTGCCGCTCGCGCAACTCGTCGATACCGATGCCGTCGAAGAACCGATACAACGCCGCAGCCACGTCGCGCGGCTGCCCCTGGTCGTCGAGCAACTCGTCCACCGTGTACTCCGATGGCCAGAACATCGACCGGTCGTGGCCGTTCGACGTGATCCCGCGGATGATCGATGGAGAAGAGTGGGGCCGAGTTGAACGCGGGTTGATCCAGCGGCTGCGGGCGATCAACCGGTTCATCGACGACATCTACAACGAGCAGCGGATCATCGAAGCGGGAGTGTTCCCCGCCGAGCTGCTCGACGACTCGACGAACTATCGGCCAGAGTGCCGGGGCGTGCGCCCCAAGTACGGCGTATGGGCCCACATCTCCGGCTCCGACCTGGTGCGCGGCGGCGACGGCACGTTCTACGTGCTGGAAGACAATCTGCGCGTGCCCTCTGGCGTGAGCTACGTGCTGGAGAATCGTGTGGTCTCCAAGCGCGTGCTGCCCGAGCTGTTCGAGACCTACAACGTCCGTCCGGTCGATGCGTACACCGACGAACTCAACCGCCTCCTCACATCGCTTGCACCCGAAGGTCGGCCCGACCCGACGATCGTGGTGCTCACCCCGGGCATCTTCAACTCGGCGTACTTCGAGCACTCGTTCCTCGCCCAGCGGATGGGCGCCGAGTTGGTGGAAGGCGCCGATCTCGTGGTCGGTGACGACGACTGTGTGTACATGATCACCATCGACGGACGCGAGCGAGTCGATGTGATCTACCGCCGACTCGACGATTTGTTTCTCGACCCGGAGGTGTTTCGCGAGGACTCGATGCTCGGCGTGCCGGGACTGATGCGCGCATGGAAGGCGGGCAACGTGGCGATCGCCAACGCGCCGGGTGCTGGCGTCGCCGACGACAAGGTCGTTTACGCCTGGGTCCCCGACATCATCCGCTTCTATCTCGACGAAGAGCCACTCATTGCCAACGTGCCGACGTATCGCTGCATGTACGACGACGAGCGCGAGCACGTGTTGGCCCACCTCGACGAGCTGGTGCTGAAGCCGGCCAACGAGAGTGGCGGGTACGGGATCGTGATCGGCAACCGGGCCAGCGCCGATGAACTCGCCGAAGCCGCTGCGGCGGTGCGCGACGATCCGCGCAACTGGGTGGCCCAGCCGATCCTCGAGCTCTCGACCGCGCCGACGCTCGTGGCCGCGGACGGCGATGCTGCCGATGACGACGACGCGATCGGTGGTCGGCATCTCGACCTGCGCCCGTTCATATTGAGTGGACGCCACTCGTACGTCACCTCTGGTGGGCTGACCCGTGTCGCCCTCGAGAAGGGATCACTGGTCGTCAACTCGAGCCAAGGCGGCGGCAGCAAGGACACCTGGATCGTCGACGACGCGGCAACTGCTGGCATGTGGGGCGACTGGGGAGGTGGTCAGCAGTGACGTTGCTGGCCCGTACCGCCGATCGCCTGCACTGGGCGGCGCGCTACCTCGAACGTGCTGAAGACTCAGCACGCGTGCTGCGCGCCTTCGGCGAGTTGTTCGCCGACTTTCCCGCCTCGGGTCTTCGTTGGGGATCGCTCGTATCGGTCGCCGGCAGCGACGTCCGGGTCGAGCCGGTCGACGGGTCCGACGAAGCGCCGGTCGCCCACTTCCTGATCGCCGATCGCGAGCATCCCAACTCGATCGCCATGTCGGTGGAGCGCAGCCGGGAGAACCTCCGCACGTGTCGCGAAGTCCTCCCGCGCGAGGCGTGGCGGACGATCAACGATCTGTCGATCTTCGTGCGCGGCGCAGCACCGACCTCGATCGAGGCTCGGCGACGAGAACGGTTCCTCGACCGGGTTGTCGACGACAGCCGCCGCCTCGATGGCGTGTTGCAGGTGTCGATGACCCGCGACGAGGCGTACGAGATCTGGCGACTCGGCCGCTACATCGAGCGCGCCGACATGACCACGCGCATCCTCGGCGTGCGCGCCGCCAACCTGCTCGCCCTCCCGCCCGGCGTGTCCGACGAGTTCGGCGAGGTGCAGTGGATGGGTGTGCTGCGCAGCCTGTCGGCGCTGCAGATGTACCAGCGGGCGACGCGTGGGCCAATCGACGGTCCGGCAGTGGTCCGGTTCTTGTTGTTCGACGATCGATTCCCGCGTTCGGTGGCCGGCTGCCTCAGCGAGATCCGCTCGTCGGTGCTCCGACTCCCCGCGTCCACCGTCTCCACGGCGGCAAGCACC
>JBCBSO010000670.1:0-2333 GCA_039819205.1 Actinomycetota bacterium | reverse complement strand
GCCGCTGGCAGCTCTTCGACGACGACGATCCCCGACGGGATCTCGATGGTCTGCCCGGCCTGAATCGCATCGGGGTTGGCCAGGCCGTTGAGATCGACGATCGACTGCACGGTCACCCCGAACGATGCGGCGATGATCTGCAGCGTGTCGCCGCGCTTGATTTGGTAGAAGCGCTGGCCCTCCGGGATGGTCGACTCGGTGGTGGTGGTCACCGGGACCGTCGTGCGGATGGGCGGCAACGTCTGGCGCGACGCCTGATCGGTGGTGCCACACGCCGCGGCGAACGCAGCCGCGCCGACCACCACGATTGCGACCCTCGCCGTTTGCATGAACGGCGATGCTAGGTGGGATCGGATGAGATCGGCGCGCGCCGGGCTGCGTACTGTGCACCCGTGACCTCGACGACCAGTGACCCAGCGACCGAGCTGCCCTATCCGGGCGCCGAACACCCGGCGCGCGAGTACGACGTCGACGCCGACGGCGTGCGCATCGCGGTCCACGAGTGGGGCAACGAGTCGGATCCACCGTTGATGCTGGTGCACGGCGGGTTCGACTTCGCCCGGACGTTCGACCGGTTTGCGCCGATGTTGGCCGATGCCGGTTGGCGGGTCGTCGCCTGGGACCACCGCGGCCACGGCGATAGCGAGCACGCCCATCTGTACTCGTGGGATGCCGACATGCGCGATGCGCTGGCCGTGTTCGACCGCGTCACTCCGGGCACGCCTGCGCCGGTGGTCGGTCACTCCAAGGGCGGCGCGCTGATGACCCAGCTCGCCGATGCGCAGCCGCATCGCTTCACGCACCTCGTGAACATGGACGGCATTCCGTTCACCCGCCGCGTGCCCGATGTCGCCGAGCACGAGCGCACGAAGATGATGGCCAAGGACCTCGCAGGATGGCTCGATCACCGTCGGCGGATCGTCGACGCCCAACGCAAGCCGGGAACTGTCGACGAGTTGGCGGCTCGTCGCGGGCGAATGAACCCGCGCCTCGACACCGACTGGCTCAAGCGACTGGTGACGGTCGGAGCGTATGAGTCCGCCGACGGTTGGCGATGGAAGATCGATCCGTCGATGCGTTTCGGTGGGTTCGGCCCGTGGCGACCCGAGTGGACGCTGATGCGGATGCCGGGCCTGCCGATGCCGTTTCTCGGGATCATGGGCGCGGAGATGGAAGAAATGGGCTGGGGCACCCCTCCCCACAAGGTGCTCCCGTACATGCCGGCCCACGGTCGCACGGAGGTGCTCGACGACGTCGGACACTTCGTGCACATCGAGCAGCCCGAACACGTCAGCGCGCTGGTCCTCGATTTCCTCGGCGACGCGTCATGAGCGATGCGCTCCGCACCGAGATGATCCGTCACGGCAAGGTGGAACTTGCGCTGCACCACCTTCGGGCCGGGACGGCCGACGGTGGCCGACCGTTGCTCTTGCTGCACGGCTTGGGTGAGACGTCACCCGCCGAAGCCCCCGAGTGGGCTGCGGGGTGGGCCGGACCCGTCGCCGCACTCGACTTCACCGGGCATGGGGCATCGACCCTTCCGCGTGGTGGCGGGTACACCGCTGAGCTGCTGCTCGGCGATGCCGACATCGCGTTGTCTGCCCTGACCGGCGGAGACCCCGAGCGATCGATCACCGTCGCCGGCCGTGGGCTCGGCGCGTACATCGCACTGCAACTCGCCGGTGCCCGAGCGAGTCAGATACGTGGGGCGATCCTCACCGATGGCCCGGGCCTCGCCGGCGGGGCCACCGGGCCGACGTCGACCAGCTACTACTCGCTCGCCACCAACGGACAGACCCCAGATCCGTATGCCCTGGTCGAGCTGTCCCGCGACCTGCGCCCACCCGACTATGCGACGTCATTCGTCCGATTGGCGCTCGACGGTTCAGAGCTCGATGAACCGATCGCCGTGGCCAGCATCTTTCGACCCGAATGGCTCGATGCCGTCGCCGGTGAACACGGTGTGCTCGACGTTCCCCTCGCCGAGGCCCTCGACACGTACGCCGCCGTCTGACGGCGACCATCATCATCCGAATTGTTCGCGATTTCCGGCGCCACGCGCCGGAAATCCCCGGTTTTTCGGAGCAGCCGTCGACCTCCCGCGGAAATCCAGGGGATATCCGGCGCGTCGCGCCGGATATGGCGACAATTTCGGAGTTCGGGACCGCTCAGTAGGCGTCGGAGTAGTGTGCTGATCGTGCAATTCGGCGGATTCCTCATGGTGGCGGCCGTGATCGGCTCCATCGCCACGAACGCGACGACCAACACCATGAGGAATCCGCCGAATTGCACGATCAGCACACTACTCCGACGCCTACTGAGCGGTCCCGAAC
>JBCBSO010000669.1:0-2334 GCA_039819205.1 Actinomycetota bacterium | reverse complement strand
GGACCACCCGCTCGACATCGATGCCACCCACCCCGAGCGAGGAGTACTTGCGCTCGAGGGCGAACTCACGCTGGGTGGCACGACCCTTTCGCCGGGACAGCTCGCCGTGCTGGAAGCTGGCGCCGCTGCGTCGCTCGCCGGGCGCGGCCGGGCGATGTTGCTCGGCGGCGAGCCGGTCGGCAAGCGGTTCATCTGGTGGAACTTCGTGCACAGCGATCGCGACCGCATCGAGCAAGCGAAGTCCGACTGGACGAACCAGCGGTTCCCCACCGTGCCCGGCGACCACGACCCGTGGGTGCCCCTCCCCGGCTGATCGCCTACAGGCCGCCGGCGACGATGATCGTCTGACCGGTCACCCAGCTGCCGGCGTCGCTCGCCAGGTACACCGCCGTCGACCCCATGTCGTCCGGCGTGCCGAGCCGGCGCAGCGGAATCCGCTTCTGCGCCATCTTCTCCAACGCTTCCTCGTCGGTACTGAGCGCCGTCATCATCACCTCGGTCGGCACGAAGCCCGGCGAGATGCCGTTGACCCGGATCGACGGGGCGAGTTCCAACGACAGCGTTTTGGTGAGCGAGTTCACCCCCGCCTTGGCGGCGGCGTAGTGACCACTCCCCGGCACACCGCGGTCTCCTGCCGGCGACGAGATGTTGATGATCGCTCCCCCGTCGCCCATCCGTTGGGCAGCGATCATCGACGCCTTCCACACCGCGGTGAGGTTGAGGCTAAGGCACGCGTCCCAATCGTCGTCGGAGAGGTCGGCGAGCGGTGACTGCACCGGCGAGCCGCCGGCGTTGTTGACCCACACGTGGAGTCCGCCGAACTCGGACACTGCGGCCTCGGCCAGCGCAACCAGCGCGGCGCGGTCGGTCACGTCGGTCGGCACGGCGATTGCGCGGCCACCCGAGGCGGTGATCTCTCCGGCCACCCGCTCGATCCGATCGACGCTGCGCGCCGCTACCACCACGGCGGCGCCGGCGTCGGCGAAGTTCTTGGCGATGCCCTCGCCGATCCCCTGTCCACCACCAGTGACCACGGCGACGCGCCCGGTCAAGTCGAATGCATCCATTACTGCTCCTTCGTTCAGGGCAACGTGCTCGTCGTCGATACCGGTCAGGCGGGGTGACCGATGGCCTGTTCGGCGAACGCATCGAGTCGGTCGAGCCCGCCCGGGCCGGCGAAGAAGAACGCCGGCACCATGGCGCGGCCAACACCGAGCTCTTGCATCTGCTCGACGCCCGCCTGCGGATTGCTGATGTGGGTGCTGAACATCGCGTTGATCTCGATGCTGTCGGGATCGCGCCCCGCCGCTTCGGCTGCGGCGCGTAGGCGACCGAGCAACGCGCCGAGTTGCTCGGCATCGCCCTCCCCCGGGAAGTATCCGTCGGCCAGCCGCACGGCGCGGTTGATCGCCGCGTCGCTGTCGCCGCCGACGAGGACCGGGATGCGCTCTTGAATCGGCCGCGGACTGCACGTGACCGGATCGAAGTCGACGAAGTCACCGTGGAACTCGGCATGTGGTCCAGCCCACAGGGCACGCATCGCTTCGATGTATTCGTCGTTGCGCTTGCCGCGCCGCTCCCACGGCACGCCGAGCGCCTCGAACTCCTCACGCAGCCAACCCACCCCGAGGCCCAACTCGACCCGGCCGCCCGACAGACGGTCGAGCGTGGCCAATTCCTTGGCCAGCACGAGCGGGTTGCGTTGCGGCACGATGAGGATGCACGTACCGAGACGCATCGTGGGCGCCGCAGCCGCGGCGAAGGCCAACCAGATCAACGGATCGGGAATCGGCGTGTCGGGCTCGGCGGGGATCTTGCCGTCAGCGGTGTACGGGTACTTCGACTCGATCGTCGACGGCAAGATCACGTGCTCGCCGCCCCACAACGACTCGAAACCCGCCGCTTCGGCACGGCGGCAGATCTCCAGCGCATCGTCGTGTTCGATCGCGATGCTGCTCGCGAATGCCAGTCCGAACTTCATGCCCCTCCACTCGTTGCGCTCGCCGGTCTCGGCGTCAGCGAGCCGCAATAGTAGGTGAACGAGCATTAAGAAAGCCACCCGCAGAGCGACTAGGGTTCGATGAACGCGCAGGCAGCGCGCCGCATCAACGACGCGTCGAGGGGGACGAGATGGCGGTACTCACGAAGGGGTTCGCGGAGCAACGCGGCGACGAGATCGCGCTCGTCGATGACGACAAGTCGGAGACCTGGGCCGAGCTCGACGAACGGGTGAACCGCTTGATCAATGCATTCCGCGCGGCGGGCATCGGGGCAGGCGACACCATCTCGATCGTCAGCGGCAACCGCAACGAGTGGTTCGAAACAGCGCTCGCC
>JBCBSO010000668.1:0-2339 GCA_039819205.1 Actinomycetota bacterium | reverse complement strand
GTTGCCGGCGGCGATCCGGTTCCCAGTACCGCCGCCAGCAACGGTCGTGGTCAACGAGCTGACCACGGTGGCATCGGCCTACGCGGCCGCCCAGTTCATCTCCGGCGGCGCGCTCGCGGGGCCGGAGCCGGGTCTGCCGAACGCCGCCGACTTCGTCGCCCACATCGCGAACGTCGAGACGGGCCTGCTCGGCCCCACGATCTCCGACGACATCAACACGGCGATCGACCCCAACAGCAGCGCTCCGGTGCACTCGCTGGCCAACGCCATCGCCGCATGCACCGTCGACATCGCCCGCTGCGCCGAGTTACTCACCCTCGGCACACCGGCCGGCGAGACCGCTCCGACGAACACTTTTGAAGCGATCGCCCGTGTCGCCGACGTGCCGACCTCGAACGTCGACGCGCTGTTCGCCCTCACCCAAGTCGGACCCACGCCGTACGCGCCGGCGCTCACCGCTGTGCCCGATGCGTGGACGGTCGGCCTGCTGTTCGATGGCGACGGCCAAACGATCGACGGACCCGGCCAGTTCGCCGTCGACGCCGAAGGCAGGGTGTGGATCGGCAACAACTACATCTGGAGCCCCGGGTCGACCACGCCGACATGCGCTGGCAAGCGGATCATGGTGCTGAATCCGACGGTGGTCGGCCCGTCGAACCTCCAGGCCTTCCCCGGTGGCGGCGTCGACGGTGTCGGTTATGGCATCACCCTCGATGCCACCGGCAACATCTGGGTGGGAAACTACGGCTTCGCCGGCGAGGGCTGCACCGTGCCGGTGTCCGAGCGGACGATCTCAGAGTTCACGCCGAACGGCATGCCGGTGTCGCCGGCCACCGGCTACGACGAAGGCGAGATCAACCAACCGCAGGGGATGGGTGGCGACCTCGAAGGCAACGTGTGGACCGCCAACTGCGGCAGCAATTCCGTCACGGTGTATCCGGACGGCGACCAGGACCGGGCGGCCAACTTCCCGGTTCCCGGCATGGTCAACCCGTTCGGCCTGGCGATGGACAGCAAGGCCAACGCCTGGGTGGCCGCAAACGGATCGAGTCAGCTGTACGCATTTCAGCCGGACGGCTCGCAGTTGCCCGGCTCGCCGTTCAGCGGCGGTGGGATGCTCAACCCGATGGCGGTCGCTGTCGACAGTGCCGACAACGTGTGGGTCGCCAACCTGCGCTTCCCGTTCGGCCAACAGTGCGGCCCGGCCTCGCTCGACGGCGTCGATATCGAAGGCTCGGTGAGCTGGTTCGGGCCCGACGGCACGCCGATGCGCGACACCCGGATCAGTGGCGGCGGCATGTGGAACTCGTGGGGGATCGCGGTCGACGGTGACGACCACGTCTGGGTCGCCAGCTTCGGCCGCCAGCGGGTCACGGAGATCTGCGGTGCCAACGACGCAACCTGCCCCGAGGGCGTCGGTGCCGGCGAGCCGATCTCCCCCGATGAGGGCTACGGCTACGACGGCTTGCTGCGCAACACCGGTCTCGCCGTCGACCAGTCGGGCAACGTGTGGTTGGCCAACAACTGGCTGAACGACCCGTTCGGTGTGAATCAGGCCAACCCCGGCGGCAAAGACATGGCCGTGTTCGTTGGGGTTGCCGGACCCGTCGATGGGCCGCTCGTGCGGGGTGCCGCCGACGACGGCATTGCGCTGACCAAGACGGTCGGCACCGACCCCAACGTGTGCGGCACTGAGTCGACGATCATCGTCGAACCTGGCACCACGGTGTACTACTGCTACACGGTGACCAACACGGGAGCGCTGCCGCTCGACTTCCACACGCTGGTCGACGATCGGCTCGGGGAGATTCTCAGCGAGGCGGGCTTCGACCTGCAGCCCGGCGCCAACGTGAACACGGTGCAACTCGGCGTTCCGGCTGAGACCGTGTCGGCGGTGGTCGATGCCAGCGTGACCAACACCGCGGTGTGGCTGGCCGAGGGGTTGAGCTACGAAGCCGAGGCGACTGCCACGGCAACGGTCAACGTGGGCGATCCACCGCCGACGACCACACCACCGCCGACCACCGGCCCGACGACCACAGTGCACAATCGGCTCCCCGACACCGGCAATACGTCGGCACCAACCGCATGGATCGCCGCCGCCACGCTGCTGTTCGGTGCCGTGCTGCTGATCCTCAGTCGACGGCCAACCCGTCGGGCGTAGTACCCACGTCGTCGAGAGCCGCCGTGACAGTTGGGGTCAGACCCCAACTGTCACAACGTGCTTGGGCTCACTCTTCAGCGGTGGTGTGACAGTTGGGGAACTCGGCGTTCCGGCTGAGACCGTGTCGGCGGTGGTCGATGCCAGCGTGACCAACACCGCGGTGTGGCTGGCCGAG
>JBCBSO010000667.1:0-2343 GCA_039819205.1 Actinomycetota bacterium | reverse complement strand
TCCAGTCCGTCGCCGCGGACACCATCACCGGCACCCGCCAGCTCGCCGGCATCAACTCCCGCCTCGTTCGAAACCTCAACGGCGGTTCCATCGCCGCGCTCGGCACGATCAGCATCTCCGACCGCGCCGGTACGGACTTCACGGCCGATCTCTCCGCCGCCGTCTCCATCGACGATATCCTCAACACCATCAACGACGCCGCCGCCGCCGCCGGTGCCGGCATCAACGCCGGCCTCAACGCCACCGGCAACGGCCTCACCATCACCGATACCACCGGCTCCACCGCAAACGCCCTCAAGATCGCCGACTCCGGCGGGCTCAATCTCGACGCCAACGTCAACGAATCTTCGGTCAGCTCCGGCAATCTTCAGTTCCGATACGTCTCCGAAGCCACACGCCTCTCCCAGCTCAACAACGGCCAGGGCGTCGCCCCGGGCCGCTTCACCATCACCGACACCGCCGGCAACGAGGCCACCATCGACCTCCGTCAGGGCGAGTCCACCATCGGCGAGGTGATCGACGAGATCAACTCCAAGTCCACCATCGCCATCAACGCCCGCATCAACGACAACGGCGACGGCATCCTCCTCGAGGACACCAACGTCGGCACGCCCGCCTTCGCCATCACCGTCGAAGAGGCCGGCTCCTCCACCGCCGCCGACCTCGGCATCCTCGGCGCCGCCGCCAGCCCGGGCGCCGCGCTCGACGGATCCTTCGAAACCACCATCAATATCGCCGCCGCCGAGACCATCGACGGCGCCACGCTCCTGTCCGACCTCAACGGCGGCGCCGGCGTCGATGTCGAAGCCACCGCGCCCGACTTCGAGATCCAGACCGCCAGCGACGAGACTTTCAGCGTCAACCTCACCGGCCTCACCACCGTCCAGCAGGTCATCGACGCCGTCTCCACCGCCACGGGCGGGCTCGTCACCGCGTCGATCAATGCCGACGACGACGGCCTCCGGCTCGTCGACAGCTCCACCGGCACCGCCACCTTCAGCGTCACCGGCGTCAACGGCTCCGACGCCGCCGAAGACCTCGGCATCACCGCCACCGACTCCGACAGCGACGGCGTCATCGACGGCGAGCCCATCGTCGTCACCACCACCCTCCAGGACCTCGCCGATCGTATCAACAGCTCCGACGCGGGCGTCCTGGCCACCATCATCAACGACGGCTCGCCCAACAGCCCCTTCCGTCTCTCACTCACCAGCGAGACCACCGGCTCCGCCGGCGCGTTCCTTGTCGAAGACAACGGCCTCAATCTCGGCATCAACCCGCTCATCGAGGGCGAAGACGCCGTCGTCTTCTTCGGCTCTAACGATCCCGCCCGCTCCGTCCTCATCACCAGCAGCTCCAACTCGCTCGACACCGTGATCCAGGGCGCGACCATCGACCTTATCTCCGCCACGCCCGACGGCGCCCCGCCCACCACGATCAACATCAGCCGCGATACCGCACCCATCGTCGAGAATATCCAGTCTTTCGTTGACGCGTTCAATTCCGTCATCGACATCTTCGATCAGTTCGACACCTTCGACACCGAGACCGAAGAACGCGGCCTGCTCCTCGGCGACCCCACCGTCAGCCGCGCACGCAGCGGCCTGTTCAGTCTCATCACACGCAACTTCGGCGACGTCGAGGACCAGTTCACCAACCTCAGCCAGGTCGGCATCCGCATCGGCTCGGGCACCCGTCTCGAGATCGATACCGAACGCCTCAACAACGCCATCGCCACCGACGTCGACGCCGTCGAGAATCTCTTTACCTTCCAGTCCACCACGCGTGACGAAGACAACGCCCTCGTCGTCACCGGCCGGGGCGTCGCCTCCACCTTCACCGAGCTCCTCGACTCGCTCACCGACTCCGTCGACGGCTCGTTCGCCCGGCGGGTCGATACGATCGACAATCAGATCGAGGCCAACCAAAGGCGCATCGACAATCTCACCCTCTCGCTCGACAACCGAAGGGCCCAGCTCACCAGCGAATTCAACGCGCTCGAGGTCACGCTCTCCCGCCTTCAGGGCCAGCAGGACTCCATCGCCAATCTTGCCAATCTCGCCGCCCAGACCAGCGGGTCAGGCTAAACGCGCCTCATAAGTCCGATAGGTGATACCGCCGTTCGATTGCCACCCCCATTCGTACGCCGCCGCTAAGGGCACGCCACGGTTTACGCCGATACTGACAGTACACACCCGTTTTCCCCTGTCGCAAGCCCGATGAATCCCCATGCCACCACAAGGCCCTAATCCTTATCTCAAGACGAAAGTCATGACCGCCAGCCCCGAGGAGCTGCGGCTGATGCTCTACGACGGCGCCCTCAAGTTCTGCCGCCAGGGCATC
>JBCBSO010000666.1:0-2346 GCA_039819205.1 Actinomycetota bacterium | reverse complement strand
GAACGCTCGACGACCGCTCGCCTGCTGGCCGAACGGGCGCTGGTGCGCAGCAACCTCGGCGACTACGCCGGGAGTCTCGACGACGTTGTGACCTCGATCGAGATCGCGGAGACCACCGGTGATCGCTGGTCGCTCGGTCGTGCGCGCTGGGTCCTCGCCGATCTTGCCGCGTACGGAAGTATCGACCGCTGGCGTTCGCTGTCCGATGATGCGATCGACGCGCTCGTTGCGGCGAACGATCGGTTCGCCTTGGCGTACGCGCGCGTGTGGCGCGCGGTTCCACACCTGACGCGCGGCGATATCAGCGCTGGCCGCGACGCGCTCGACGTGGCCGCCGACGATGTTGCACAGGTCGACAACCCATCGCTGAATACCAGTCATCTGGCGTGGCGTGCGTGGGCCGCGTTCCACTGCGGCGAGCTCGCTGAGTGCTCCGACCTCATCGATCGTGCGCTGGCTGCGCCGGGGTTTCGGTTGGGAACGCAGGTCGCGTTTCTCCAATGCCTACGGGCCGAAGCGATGATGTTGCGCGGGGTGGAGACGCCCGACTGGGATCGCAACGCGGCGACGATCCGTCGGTTGGAGCGGCGAGGAGAAGTGCTCGCAGCCGGCCTGCACGAGCAATGGGAGGCGGCAGGTCTCCTTCACGACGACGTCTCGGGGGCGTTGGACGTTGCACAGCGGCTCGAGCGCGAACTGTCTCCCAGCTTTCGGGTGGCGCGCATGATCGCCAGGATCGTGGCCGCGTGGGCGACGTTCGCCCGTGGCGAGCTCGACGCTGCGCGGCGACACCTCGAGCTCGCGGGCGAGACACCGTCACTCGCGCGCTGGCCGCTTCATGCGTGGCAGTTGCACGCCGTCGACGGTTTGCTGCTCGCTGCTGATGGTCGGTTTGACGCGTCGCGGGCGGCAACTGGCACCGCACGCGACGTGGCGAGCACATCAGGTCTGGGCATCGCCGAGGTGCGAGCGATCCAGACGCAGGCGCTCATCGCTGGTGCATCCGGTGACCACACGACGGTTGCCGAGTTGTTTGGCACCATCGGCGAGCGCACGGCGGCGATGGGGCTCTCCGGTCGGTTCGCTCCGTTGTCGGACCCGTACGACCTGGTCGTCGGCGCTGCGCGCGAGGTGCTTGGGTCCGACGGTTTCGCCGCCGCCGCAACCCGCGGGCGAACCGGCGATGCTCAGCCGGTCACCGGCTAGGAGATCGAACGACCGAACCGTCGACGAGCCGCGGCGAACAGTGTTGCCGCATCGAGCGGTGCGTCGACACCGAGCGCAGCGGCCAGCGCGCGGAGGTCGCCCCAGGGCAACCGTTCGAGATCAAACGGCCAACCGTGTGGTCCCTTCGCAAGCTGGCCACCGGGTGGCGCAGGCGGCGGAGCGAACGTCGGCGGCGGTCCGTCGAACCTGCTGGTGCTGAGTGCTGTCTCGAACGTCGGGGCGTGGGCCACGCGTTGGCCGAGTTGGGCGGTGAATGCGGGGTCGGTTCCGGCCCAGCCCAGCAGCGTCGCGATCACCGACGTGTGGTCGAACGGGTAGGCCGAGGTCTCCGGCGGCCGAAAGACGGTGCCTGGTTCGATCCACGGCGACACGAGGATGGTCGGGACCCGCGGCCCGAACCTATCGAAGGCGAAGCGCTGGCCGTTGCCGTACGTACCGACGTGTGCGTCGGGTGGCACAGCAGCGGGTGGCGCCACGTGGTCCCACGTTCCGCCGTGCTCGTCGAACGAGATGATCACGAGCATGTTCTTCCATTGCGCGCTGCCGATCAGGGCTTCGTAGAGCTCGTTGAGATCGCGCTCGGCCGGGCCGACCCAGGTCGGAGGGTGGTAGTCGTTGCCCTGGAGGCCCGTGAAGTCGTCGCTGTCGGGCTCGCCGAGGCCCCAACCCCAGAACGGCTCCACGTAACACACCTCGGGGATGGGTTCGTTGTGGCGGAGCCGATGGAGAAAGTCCGGGTAGTGGGCGACATGTCCGTTGCCCGCCTCGAGTGAGTCGCGGATGCGGGGGAACCGATCGACGGTCCAACACACTCGGTTGGCGACGTCGAGGTCGAGGTCGAGCCAGCCGTTGTACTGCCAGTAGATACCCCATGACACGCCGGCGTTGTCCAATCCGTCGAACATCGTGGGTGCGTCGAAGGGTTCGTCGGGGATGTCGCCGGTGCGCCCGAGCGACGTCCCGCACACAGAGAACGCACGGTTGGGATCGGTCTCGGTTGGTACCGACGAGAACCACCGGTCCGATACGGCGTAGTGGCGGGCCAGGCCATACAGAACGGGGAGCTGCTCGGCGGTGTACGCGCCGAGCACCTCTCCTGCAGCGTCTCCGGAACCGAGA
>JBCBSO010000665.1:0-2352 GCA_039819205.1 Actinomycetota bacterium | reverse complement strand
CCGAGGCGGAGATCGCGGCCTACGACGCACCGTTTCCGGGTCGGTCAGCTTGCGCTCGAGACCGTGGGTCATCACCACCGACGGCATGAAGTCGCGGCCGACAAGTGCGTAGTGCACCCACTTCTCGAACAGCAGACGGCCATCGCCACCGACCGCCTCGAGGGCCTGGGGTGTGTACGGCCACGCCAGGTCTTGGGGCGCAAGCGACTCGGGAAGTCGCATCGGCTCGAACCCCTCGGGCAGCACTGGCAGCTCCCCGTTGGCCACCACGATGCGGGCGAACCGCTCCGGGCGGTCGCCGATACAGCGCAAGCCGATCAGCGACCCCCAGTCCTGAACGATCGGCGTGATGTCGTGCAAGTCGAGGTGGTCGATGAACTCGTTGATCCAGGCGACATGCTGGAGATACGTGTAGTCGTCGAGCTGGACGGGTTTGTCCGAGCGGCCGAACCCGATGTGATCGGGGGCGATCACCCGCAGTCCCGCACCGGCGAGCACGGGAATCATGCGGCGGTAGAGGTAGCTCCAGTCCGGCTGACCGTGCAGGCATAGCACGACCTCGCCATCGGGGTCGCCGGCCTCGACGTAGTGCATGCGCATGCCGTCGACCTCGGCGTAGCGAGGTGCCCATGGGTAGTCGGGGAGGTCGTCGAAGCGGTCGTCGGGCGTGCGCACGAACGGTCGTCCGCTGTCGGTCCACACGATGTCGGCATCGGTTGCCGCTACATCAGGGGGCAGCACCGGGGTCCCCGCGGCGGCGGTCACTGGGGAATCCCGGCGAGCGCGACGGTTTCGATGTTGAGTTGGCCGGCGAGCCCAGCGGCGCGATGGACGCCGGCTGCCTGCCACTCGTCCGACGACGACATGGCGACGAGCGCTCCCCGATTCGGGTACTTGACCACAGCGATCTCGTCCCACAGCTCCTCGACTTGGCCGAGGGTGAGAAACGTCACGTCGCCGGCAAACACGATCTCGCCGCCGTACACGGGCAGCAGCTGCAGCACCGCTCGGCTGTACAACTCGTACGCCTCGCGGCCGGTCAGGTCGGTCTCGCGACCATCTGCGTAGGCCGCTCGTTCGTTGAACTTGAGGAGGTTGACCATGTAGATCGGGCCGTCGGGCCCGGGCTGCAACATCTCGGCGATGCGCTCCGGACCACTCAGGTCCACTTCGTTGATGACCTGCACTGGAGTTCCTTTCTGGGGTGTGTTGGGCGACGCGCTACTGGCGCGCCATCACGGTTCGCTCGGCGGCAGCGGCGATGTCTGGTGTGACCTTGCCGACCTCGACGTCGACGTAGTGCAGCGTTCCGGTGAACGCAAACGGGGCGTCGTATCGCCTCGACACCGCTGATCCGTGGTCTTCGCCGATCGAGGCGCCAAGTGTGGTGGCCATCATCATCAACAGCGGCACGTCGGCGTGGCCGCACGGCTCGCCGTCGATGCTCAGCGTCAACACGCCGGCTCGCCGCTTGGCGCTCCGCAGCCCAACGGTCACGACGGTGTCACCGCTGGGAAGATCGACGTCCGACTCGACCAGGGTGTGGTCGCCGAACGCGTTGTAGTCGGCCACCAGACGACCGTTCTGCACGAACACCGCCAGGCCGGAGTTGACGTTTCCGATTGCGTAGATGGCGCCTTCGTCTCCCGCCTCGAGGGTGAGTTGCGCCTCGATATCCCACGCCACCATGCCGATCGGCGCAGCCACCGCTTGGGGGATCACCGACATGGGTGGCCGGTACCGGTAGCGGTGATCGGTTCGGTGCACGCCTCGATCGTCGGGACGAGGCATGAACAACTCCCACGTCCGATCGTCGAGCGGCAGCACACCGTTGCGCTCGGCTTCCTGCCACCACAGGTCGATCATGCGACGCAGTCGGTCGGGTTGATCTGTTGCAAGGTTGTGGCACTCGGACGGGTCGGCGTCGAGGTCGTACAGCTCCCAGTCGTCTTCGTCGAACGGCACACCCGTTTCGTGGCGCGTCCCCGCCTTCCACCACGTACCGTCGAGTTCAGCGACGACCGCGCGCGACCCCACCATCTCGAAGTACTGCAGGCGGTTCGTCGCCGGGAGTTCGGGATCGGCGAGGACGGCCGCGAACGAGTGGCCGGTGACCGGGAGCTGTTCGCGGCCGTTGAATTCCGCGGGGGCGGTCACGCCGAGTAGCTCGTAGATCGTGGGGACGATGTCTGCCACGTTGGTGAACTGATCGCGCAGACTGCCTCGCTGATCGGCATCGATGCCCGCCGGCCAGTGAACGACCAACGGCACGTGGACGCCGCCTTCGTGCGTGTTCTGCTTGTACCACTTGAAGGGGCTGTTGCCGCACTGCGCCCAGCCCCACGGATAGTT
>JBCBSO010000664.1:0-2356 GCA_039819205.1 Actinomycetota bacterium | reverse complement strand
GCCGACGCCGCCAGCAACACCTACGACTACGTCGCCAGCTTCTTCACCACGGCAGACGCAGGAGGCGCAGCCGACGGAGTGGCCGACGGAGTGGGCGGCGACAGCGTCGTCGACGGCGCGATGAACCAAGGGGAGGACCCTCCGTACGCAGAGACGAATGCTCTGGACCTGCCGGCCGGCCCCTTCGACGGAGCGGACGTTGCGGCTCCTGGTGGGGATGAGTTCTACGAGAACAATTTCTACAACCCCTACGAGTGGGACCTCTACGACGACGCGCGGCCCAACTACGGGAACTTCAGCGGCCCGAACGTCATCGACAACTACGCACAGTAGATCGATGGGGCGGCGGATCGCCGCGAGTATCGTCTCCGGGGTTGCGGCCAGTCGTCACCGCCGTCGGAGTGCCAGAACAGTTGAGTGGTCGTGCCGTCGGGTTCGACCACCGCTCTGATCTGGTACTCGTCGAGGGCAAACTTGACGTACCAGATGTTGGTGGCTGTGCCCTGGGTGTCGGTCCACCCGCACACCAATCCGTCGGGCGCAGAGTAGACATCGCTGCCGTCGAACGGCGGTACGACACCGTCGCATGTTCGGTTGGGTTTGGTCGTGGCCGTTCCGCCGGATGCGGTCAGGGTCCACCCGTCCGGAAGTGAGTTGGTCGTGGCTGGCGGCGGTTGGCCCACGCCGCCGGGGGAGCGGTACCGCAGCGCCGGCCCCGTGGGTGCAAGGGCGAGTTGGGCTGATCCCGATGCCAGCCGACATCGATCGGCCCGACCGGCTCGGTCGGTTCGACCGCCAAGTCGATCGGTTCGACAACGATCACTCGGTCGTTTCTCACGGTCGTACAGCCGGGGGACGGTGAGTCGGGCGTGAACGACCAGATCACGAAGTCGCCGTGGACCGCCTCGTCGATCACCGTCGAGGCCGCAACCCCCTGCGTCGTCGTGACCGGTCCCGCACGGGAGATCTCGCGCAGATCAGAACTGATCAGCACGTCGAACGTGCCGTCGACGCCCGCGCACGCTGCCGGTGCGGTGATCTGTGGAGCCGGCTCGGGCACGGTGCACCCGAGGGTGCGCGTGTCAGGTTCGGCGGCGGATGAGCATGAGCGCTGCGCCTAGTGTGATGAGCGCGAGCGCCAGCGCGACCGCAGGAAGTGTCGTTGGTGAGGGACCGGTGGCCGGCAGCGTCGGCGCCGGCGTGGTCGGGCTTGGCGTCGCCGGCGACGATGGTGTCGGTGACGAGTTCACGTGTCCGTGGAACGATCTCGGCGGAACGGACCCGTTCACGACCTCGGCGACCCACACCGCCCCTGATACGACGGGCACCGCCCAGACCTACACCGGGTCCTCGACGGTCGACCTGTTGGGTCGCACGGTGGCGACGACGGATCCGTGGGGCACGACCACCGTCACCAACATCGCCGTTGATCCACACACGGGGGTGCGCACGACCACGGCAACAGTCACCACCACGGGCGGGTTCACGATGACTGACACCGTCACCGTGAACGCCGACGGCACCACTGCGTCGATGGTCCGTGACGACGGCACCACCACCTTGACGACCACCTACTCGTACAACGCCGGCTCGACGGTCAACTCGATCACGTTGACCAACGGTTCGACCGAGATCGTGACCGAGACCCGTGACTATGACACCACCATCGGCATCCGCGACACCTCGACCTGGACCCAAGGAACCACCACCCTCGCCACCGACACGTTGGTCGATGCCCCCAACGCGATCCGCGTCCTCGAAGAGGCCCTGACCGTCGACGGTGTGACCTATACCTGGGACTACACCTACGGCGGCCTGTCACGACTGCACCGACGGCACCACCACCATCAACTACACGAGGTTGATCAACTACCCGATCATCGAAAAAACCACCACCGGCAACGGCGACGCGACGACGATCCGTTACAGCAGCAACGGACTCATCCTCAACACCAACGGTGACGCCGTGTTGCACATCCACCAACTCGGCCCGCTCACGATCACCACCCCCACCACCACACCCGCTGACATCACCTACCAGTTGAACACCCTGCGCGGACACCGGTTCTTGACCTTGGACGCCTCCGGCACACCGACCACGACCACACCGGTGTTGTTCGACCCCTACGGCAACCAACTCACCAACACCAACAACTCCACCGTCGACGATCCCGACACTCCCGACTACGCCTGGCACGCCAACAACAACGCCGAAACCGAAACGCTCGAGCTGCCCTACGTGATGATGGGCGCCCGCGTCTATGTCCCCGAACTCGGCAGATTCACCAGTCCCGACCCGATTCCCGGCGCTTCTGGATCCGAATACAGCTACGCCCGATCCGACCCCATCAACTTC
>JBCBSO010000663.1:0-2360 GCA_039819205.1 Actinomycetota bacterium | reverse complement strand
TCCGATGCCGGCACGGTGTGTGTGTTCAATCAACGCGAGTTGGACATCGTGTTGGACGTCGTTGGCTACATCTCGTCGATCCCGACACCGACCGATCCGCCCCCGGTCGACCCGCCCCCGGTTGACCCGCCCCCGGTCGACCCGCCGCCGCCGGATGACGATGTGACGGTGCCATTGGTGGTCGGGTTACAGCAGGGTCAGGCGATCGAGCGGATCGTCGACGAGACACTGGTACCCGCACTCGGTGGCAGCCGTCACGACGACGCGCCCGCCGGTGAGGTGTTGGAACAGACCCCCAACGCCGGGACCGACGTCGATGCGGGTACCGATGTCGAGTTCGTGTTGTCGCTCGGACCTGCACTCGTCACTGTGCCGGATGTATTGGGTGATGACGAGGCCACCGCCCGCAGCAAGATCGAAGCGGCCGGACTGAGCGTTGGTGACGTTGGTGCTGGCGAGTCCGACGACTTCGCGGTCGACGAGGTCAACCTGCAGTTGCCACTCGCCGGCCAGGAGGTGCTTCCCGATACGCCGGTCGACATCACCATCACGTCAGGTCCGGTGAACGATCCACCCGAGATCACCAGCACCCCGGTCCTCGATCATGAGGTGAACGGCGCGTACAGCTACGACGTCGACGCCACCGATCCCGAGAGTGACCCGATCATGTTCGTCCTCCAGGCGGGCCCGCTCGACGAACAAGGCGACCCGCTCGCCACCATCAATCCCACCACCGGCGAACTCACCTGGACCCCCACCGCCGACGACGCCGGAGCGGTCGACTTCGCCATCCGCGCCGAAGACGGCAACGGTGGCATCGACGTCCAGTCGTTCACGCTCAACATCACGCTGCCCAACGAAGGCCCGGCCGCAGAAGACGACTTCTACACCGCGGAGATCGGCAGCTCGTTGGTTGTTGATCCGCTCGATGGGTTGCTCAGCAACGACACCGACCCCGACGATGATCCGCTCGACGCGGCGCTCGTGTCCCCGCCGGCCAACGGTACCGTCGAGGTCGAGCCCGACGGCTCGTTCACATACACGCCGAACGAGCCAGACTCCTCAGACATCGCAGTCGATGCTGAGCTCACGCACATCCTCCCCGTCGACGTCACGTCGAGCGCCGGGACCAATCCGACGTACCCGATCAAGCGGCTGCTCGACGGGTACGTCACCGGCGACTGGTTCACGCCCTCCACCGTTCTCCCCGACTACACACTCACCTTCGACTTCGACGTTGATGTCGCGGTCCGGCGAGTCGACATCTACGGAGCCCGGCAATTCGGCGAGGCCGGCTACGACGTCGAGGAGTTCGAAGTCAGTGTGCTCGACGACGGTGGCGCCGTGCTGCTCGGACCGGTGCCGTTCACCATGCCCGTCGATCCGGTCGACGGCGACGACGCCGACGCTGACGGCAGCTTCGACCTGACGGCGGCAAATGGCGGCGAGCCGATCACGGGCGCCCGGACGGTCGAGATCGTCCTCACGGAGATCAACGACACTCGGAACTACCCCGGTCTGACCGAGGTCGACATCTGGGGCGACGCGGTGCCACAGATCAACACGCCACGGCTGAAGTGGCTCGACGGCGAGTTTGCGGAGCTAAATGCTCCTTCGGTCGCCGATCTCGATCGCGATGGATCGCCAGAGATCCTCGCCGTGCGCAGCAACGATCGCTTCGACGTCTTTGATGGTGCCACTGGCGAGATCGTGTGGACTCGCGACGATGCCCAAGCCATCTCCCAGACACCAGCGGTGGGCGACGTCGTCGGATGTGATTGGACAGGTGCCCCCTCGACCTGTGAGCCGGATCATCTTGAGGTCGTCTACGTCGGTGATGACACCTCGTTCGTGCGGATCGCCGATGCGTTCGGCAATCTCATCACCGAGCTCGATACGCCGGTCACGAGAAGCGAGGACCCACTCCTGCTCGCCGACGTCGACGCCGACGGCGATGTCGAGATCGTCGGTGGCTCGACGCGCGTTCAGGTGCTCGACATCGACTCGACCACCGGCGCAATCTCGGAGCGCTACTCCACCGTCGAGTCCGGCTCGTGCGGCAACAACAGCTACCGCACATGCATCCCCGTGGTGGTCGACATCGACGTCGATGGCGAACTCGAGATCATCACGGGCGATCACGTGTACAACGCGTCCACCGGAGCGGTTGAGCAGGAAGGGCGGGGTATCGGCAATGACGCGTTCGTCGGTGTGGCCAACTTCGACGACGACCCCGAGGGCGAGATCGTGCGCGTCGATGCCGGCGAGGTCAGCGTGGTCAATCACGACTTCACCGCGGTGTGGGGGCCGGTTCCGCTGGCCATCGGCGACGGCACGTCCACGGGCGCCGGCGGACCGCC
>JBCBSO010000662.1:0-2367 GCA_039819205.1 Actinomycetota bacterium | reverse complement strand
CGCAACACCCGTCGCAGCAGCTCGTCGGCGACGACGGCACGCCGGATCGTGGCGGTGTTGTCGCCGAGTTCACCGCTCTCAGCGGCGGTTTTGTAGACGAACGACAACGTTCCCGGGCCGGCGGCAACCACGGCGCTCGAGCGGAACAGCAGATCCTCGCCACGCTCGTCGAGCAGCGCAGCCAACGATGCGTCGTCGAGGTCGTGCTGCCACACGTACACGTGGACGCCCGCAGAGTCGCGGCCACGCACCTCGAGCCGATCGATGGCCGTGCACGCCCGCTCGACGGCCAGGTAGCCAGCGAGGTACGACGCCGAGCTTTCGGCGCCGACATCGGTCGCGGACAGTGCGGCGACCGCGGACGCCATCCGCAGCCGATCGTTGCGGATCGCCCACAACGCATCGCGCAACGCGATGATCTCGGCGTTCGCCGCCTCGAGTTCGGGAGCGCTCAGGTCGCCGGCGCGCCGATCGAGTTGTGCTTCGCCCGCGTCGGCGACGGCGTCGAGTCGGTCGAGCCGCGCGATGATGCCGACTGACACCTCTGGTGCCGACAACAGGGCCTGCACCCCTGCGACGCCGCGTAACGCTCGATCGACGACGCGCACCGCGGAGGTGGCCGCCGCGAGATCGTCGGCGCAGTCGATCGCTGCGTCGAGCCCGTTGATCAGTTCGTCGAACGTGGGGACGGGGCGAGTCGACGTGCGCCCAACCACCCCGATGATGCCGCACATGCGGCCAGGCTATCGACCGACCGCCGGCGGGTCGGTGCGCCCGAATCGGCGATGCACAACCGCAGCGAGCTCGTCGGCAGTAGCGCGGGCAGCGTGGTCGGTTGGCGCCTCCACCATCACCCGCACCAGCGGCTCGGTACCGCTCGCGCGTACCAGCACACGGCCGCGTCCAGCGAGCGTACGCTCGGCAGCGGCGATCTCGTCGGCGATCTGATCGGCCACATCGGGGAGTCGTTCAGCAACCTCGATGTTCACCAGCACTTGGGGCAACGAGGTCATCGCCTCGGCGGCGAGCTCGGCCAGCGGCCGCCCCGCGCGGCGGGTGGCGTCGAGCAAGATCAGCGCGGTGAGCAGCCCGTCGCCGGTGGTGGCATGGTCAGCGAAGATGACGTGGCCGCTCTGCTCACCGCCCAGCGAGTAGCGGCCCTCACTCATCGCTTCGAGCACGTAGCGATCGCCCACCGGCGTCTCGATAACGCCAATTGCTGCCTCGTCCATCGCGAGGCGGAAACCGAGGTTGCTCATCACGGTCACGACCACTGCGTCACCTGCGAGGCGTCCACGAGCCCGGAGGTCGCGGGCACACACGGCGATGATGTGATCGCCATCGACAACGGCGCCGGTGTGGTCGACGGCGATGAGACGGTCGGCGTCGCCATCGAGGGCGATTCCTGCATCGGCACCGTGGGTACGTACGGCATCGGCGACGTTGGACGGCTGTGTCGCGCCACAACCGTCATTGATGTTGCGCCCATCGGGCCGGTCGGCCAGCACGATCGCGTCGACGCCGAGTTCGGTAAACAACGGTGCCACGAGCTCGGCGGCGGCACCGTTGGCCGCATCGATCACGATGCGCATGCCGTCGAGCGTCCGCCCGTCGATCGCCGACTTCAGGTGATCGAGGTATTCGCGCCCGATCGATGTGTGCCCCGAACGGATCGCGCCGACGGGGCCACCATCGGCGCCAAGAGCCCTGGCGAAGGACACCGACGCGTCCTGTTCAAGGTGCTCCTCGATACGCCGCTCGACGTCGTCGCGCAGTTTCATACCGCCCCGCGCAAACAGCTTGATGCCGTTGTCGTGGAACGGGTTGTGCGAGGCGGACACAACCGCACCGATGGCGTCGTGTCGGCGGGCGGCGTCGGCAACCATCGGCGTCGGGGCGACGCCAAGGTCGACGACGTCGACACCAGACGCGGCGAAGCCGGCCGCTAAGGCTGCGGACAGCATCGGCGTGGACGCCCGGGTGTCGCCGCCGATGACTGCGCGGCGCGGATTGTCGGGGAGGAGTACCGCGGACGCGGATCGGCCAATCGCGAGGGCGAGCTCGGCGGTGATATCGATGTTGGCGCGACCGCGTACGCCGTCGGTACCGAATGTCGGCGACATCGCCAGCTGAGTGGTCGGCTCGGCCGACGGTCAGCGCTTGGTGAACTGCGGCGCTTTGCGGGCCTTCTTGAGGCCGTACTTCTTCGACTCCTTCTTGCGCGGATCACGCGTGAGGAGCCCCGCCTTCTTCAGCGGTGCCCGGAGCTCGGGATCGATCTCGACGAGCGAACGGGCGATGGCCAACCGGAGCGCGCCGGCCTGGCCGCTGGCGCCGCCGCCATGAATCGAAGCGGTGACGTCGTAC
>JBCBSO010000661.1:0-2370 GCA_039819205.1 Actinomycetota bacterium | reverse complement strand
CCAATCGACGCCCAGCTGGGCGCCGATCTTCTGCTCGCCGGTGTTCCAGTT
Organism: Actinomycetota bacterium; assembly: GCA_039819205.1. Taxonomy (GTDB): domain Bacteria; phylum Actinomycetota; class Acidimicrobiia; order Acidimicrobiales; family Ilumatobacteraceae; genus JABSQH01. The sequence continues at coordinate 2,319 of JBCBSO010000661.1, read as the reverse complement.
TCCCGACTTGATGAACTGGACGACCGCCACGTTCCATCCGCGAGCCACGCTGCGGATCATCATCCCGAACGCCGACGACGACTTGCCCTTGCCGTCACCGGTCGTGACGACGATCAGCGAGTCGGCGCGACGGAGACCATCAGGCCGTGGGTCGTCGGTTGGAGCGAGCTCGGCGTCGTCGGTGTTCTGATCGGTCGGCGGATCGTTTGTCATGAGGAGGTGCAGCGTACGGCCGCGGCGCAATCGAGTCGAGCTGCCGCACGCCGTCCTCAGAAATCCCGGGGAATTCAGGCGCGAGGCGCCTGAATTCGCACACAGAAGGGTCAGATGAGGGCGTCAGACGGCGGCGAGTGCCAGGAGATCGCCGGCGATCGACTCCATGATCAGTTTGGCGCCCGGCTGAAACACGTGCACGCCGTCCCAGCGCAGGTTGAGGTCGGTGGCGATCGCTTCGTCGGTGCACCACTCGTCGGGCCCCTCGATGAAGGCCACTTCCTGTCCGTACGAGTCGGCCACCTGTTGCATGAGGCCGTTGACATGGGCGACTCGGGCGTCGTCGCCACGCTCTGGCAGCGCGGGGACCCCTGCGCCCTCCACGCTTACCGGCCGCATGCACGCTTGTTCTAACAGTGCCACATTGACCCCTTCGGCGAGCATCGCATCGATGCCCACACGGAGTTGGTCGACGAACCTGGCGTCGAGTTCGGGGCTGGCGAACGGGATCGTCTCGCCATCGAGGACCACGTCGAACACGTCCCACCCGCCGACCACGACGAGCGCGACGTCGGCGCCGCGTGCGCCGTACGCCCAGTCGTCGTCCCACCCCTGGCACACGACGAAGTTGTTGTTGACGTCGACGCTGCTGCGCGCCGTGCCGGAGTCGTACACGCTGCACCCGGGGACGCTGCCGTTGTACACCGTCGGGAACGTTGTGGCGATCCCGTCGGGCAGATTGATTGCGAGGGCGTTGGCTTGGGAGTCGCCGACGATCGCCAGCGTGGCAGTCGTCGGCGGGGCTGGGGCCACCGTCGCATTCGGCTGGTCCGCCGGGTCGGCGGTTGCTGTGCCGCTGTTTGGGTCGCTGGCCGCGTCGGCGCCTTCTTCAGTACTGGCCTGGACCGCCGACGCATCGAACGTTGCGGTCTCGGTGCCGACGAACGGATCGAACTCGTCGACGCTGACGTAGAACGTGAGCAACGACGCGACGAGCAATGCGCCGCCGGCGACCGGTGCCATGCTGATCGGGGCGCGATCGTTCCACCACCGTCCGAGTGCGCCCTTGCGTACCGGTGTCTCGATGAATTGGTACACCACTTCGGACACGATCACGCTGAGCACCATCGCCCACACGAATCTGACGACGTTGCCGTCGGTGGCGCCGACGATCACCGAGATCGGCCAGCTCCACAGGTACAGGCCGTAACTGCGTTTGCCGATCGCGACCAGCCAGCCCATCGACATGATTCGGCGGAATCCACCCGCCGCAGGATGCACCGCTGCCATCACGACGACGGCGGAGAGGAGCGTTCCGAACGCGATGAGCCATTGGTAGGTATACGGAGCGGTCAGTTGGGCACTGGCGAAGATGCACACGAGCAGCGCTGCCGCGCCCGCCGCAACTGGATCGAGGAATCGTCCGACCGGAGCGTCAGCCGCGCGTGGTGCACGCCATGGACGCCACACGAACGCGAGCGCAGCGCCGACGAGGAGCGAACCCGATCGCGTGACGGTCGACAGGTACATGAAGTTGGTCCGGTTGGCGCCCTCGAACGCCTCCGGGGGCCCGCCGAGTGGGGCTGGGCCGCCCGATTGGAACCATGCCATCAACAACCACGTGGCGACCGCCGCCCCCAGCAGGATGGCCACGATTGTTCGCTTCGAGCGAAACACTGCGGTGAGCCCGATGAACGCAAGCGGCCACACGAGGTACCACTGCTCCTCCACGGCGAGCGTCCACAGGTGGCGGAACATCGACGGTTCGGGGGCGAAGTAGGGCAGGTCGCCCAGGATCTGGCCCCAGTTGCCGACATAGAACAGCGCCCATGGGATATCACGCTTGGCCTGGCTGACCTGCTCGGCGTTGCCCCACAGTGCGATCCATACAGAAACGGCGAGCAGCATCGTGAACAACGCCGGAAACAGCCGTCGCGCCCGCCGAACCCAGAACTGGCCGAGATCGATGCGTCCAGTGGTTTCGCGCTCGCCGAGGAGCAGCGCGGCCGGTCGCGTGCGGCGTTTGCGAAGCTTGCCGATCGGCTCGACAGCGGCGACTCGCTCGAAGAAGCGTTCGCCGCCTCGCGCGACCATTTCCCGCGGCGG
>JBCBSO010000660.1:0-2372 GCA_039819205.1 Actinomycetota bacterium | reverse complement strand
ATGTCCGGTGCGACGCTGCCAACGACGAGGCTCATCCTGATCCGCAGTGGTTTGATGGCTTGCCCAACGGTCAGCGGTTCGTCATCGCCGCCAAGCAGACTGTCGAGCAGCCCGCGTTTTCGCACCATCTTGACGTCGGCGAACTCGGTCTTGATCAGGCCTGGTGTGGTGATCAGACCCGTAATGCCCGACACGCCTTGCAGCAGCACTTCGTCGGCCATCTTGAACGCGTTGAGCACGCTGGTTTTGTCGTTGGCCACCGTGAGCAGCCGGTCGTTGGGGATGACGATCAGCGTGTCGACCTTTTCCTTCAGTCGCTGCACACCGTTGTCGGCCTGCACGGCTCGACGTCGTCCTTCGAATTGGAACGGCCGGGTGACGACGCCGATGGTCAACGCGCCGGCCTCGCGGGCGATTTCGGCGATCACCGGAGCGGCACCGGTTCCGGTTCCGCCACCTTCCCCCGCGGTGATGAACACCATGTCGGCGCCGCGCACCATCTCTTCGATCTCGTCGTGGTGCGATTCGGCAGCGGAACGTCCGACCTCTGGGTCGGACCCAGCGCCGAGACCGCGGGTGAGATCGCGCCCGATATCGAGCTTGACGTCGGCATCACTCATCAGCAGCGCCTGCGCGTCGGTGTTGACCGCGATGAACTCGACGCCCTTGAGCCCGGCGTCGATCATCCGGTTGACAGCGTTGACACCGCCGCCACCGACGCCGACGACCTTGATCATCGCGAGATAGTTCTGTGGGGCGCCGGTCATCGTTGCGTGCTCCGGGGTAGGCGATGATGGGTGTACGTCATTGGTCACTTCGTTTCGCGGTGTGGGCCCGTGTCCGGACTGGCCTGCCCACATCCTGGCAGGTCGGCGCGGACCGATCGGGGACGCTATCTCGCGTCTGTGCGCTCGACGTACTCATCGGTCGCTAGAGGACCGTGACCTCGGCCGTAGACACGTCGATGACCGAGACCTCGACGGTGCCGATGTCGTCGAGTTGACGCTGCAGGCGGACGAGTTTGTCGATCTGCGCGTTGTCACCGATCGGCGAGCCGAATCGGACCTCGATCAGGTCGGTGGTGGCGACCGGATCGAGCGCGGCCGCTACCGGGGGTCGACCAGCTTCGGCCTCGGCATCGAGCGTGCTCTGCGGCACCAGCAGCAGTCGTAGATCGGCCCCATCGGGCGTGACCAACATCGAGTGCACACGAGCCCGAATGTCGGGGGTCATCTTGGTCACCAGCGTCGCTGCCGATGCGTAACCCAGCGAGGCGAACGATCCGGCGGGCAAGTCGAGCGTGCCGGGTCCAGAGATCCATGGCACGGTGACCGGCTGGCCTTCGATGACATCGAGGACGCGACCCTCGCGATCGAGCACCCGGAACAGTCCGTCGTCGCCGCGCATCGACACCACGGGTTCACGCTCGCGGAGCTCAATCGTCACCTCGTCGGGGAACGACGTGCTGACCCGCGCGGACTCCACCCAGGGGATCGCTTCGAGCTGCTCTTCGGCGTCGACGGTGTCGACCAGCAGGATCGGCGTGCCCTCGAGATCGTCGACCACGACGGCGAGCGCTTCGGGATCGGTGTAGATCGCGCCCGTGACGTCGACCCGATCGACACTGAAGAGTGACGAGCCGACCACGGCCAGCACGGCGATGAGAACGAGCACTACTCCGAGGGCCACGAGCACCCATCGGAGCCGGCGACGGCCTTCGGCGCGACGCACACCGATCCGTCGCTGGGCAATGCGCGGCTCAACCCCGCGGCTAGTCGCGGCGTCGACCGACACAGCGTCGCCCGATCCGTCGTCGTCGATGAATACGGTCCCCGACGAGTCGTCGCGCGCAAGCTCCTCGTCGAGGTAGGCGATGTCGGGTTCGTCCTCGGCAGCGATCGTGATCGTCGCCCGCCCGGAGTCGTCGAACGCTTCGGACAACTCATCGAGGACGGAGTCGTCTTGGACGCCGGCCGACGGTGCATCACCCGGCCCGATCACGCGCACCGTGGGCTCCTCACCCCCGTCGCGGCCGGCGTCGTCATCGTTGCCCTTCCGACGGCGAAACCAGCCCATCAGTGCACCTCCACGTGGTCGCCGCGAACCGCGTGGCCCTGATCGAATCCAACCAATCGGATCTCGCTGCGGAGACGGACGCCTGAGTGGTCCTCGACGCGGTCGCGCACGATCCGCATCAGATCGCGCACATCGCCGGCTCTCCCGCCGGGATCTGCCTGAATGAAATTGGCGTGCTTCTCCGACACCGTTGCGGTCCCCTGGCGCAGGCCGCGCAGGCCGGCCGCATCGATCAGCGCCCCCGCACTCAGTTCGCCTGGCACCGGATTGACGAACACCGAGCCGGCGTTCTGCCC
>JBCBSO010000659.1:0-2375 GCA_039819205.1 Actinomycetota bacterium | reverse complement strand
GCGACCATTTCGCACGCATCGCCAGCTTCTACGGAATGATTCGCCTGCCGGACAACTGGAAGGGACCAGGACATGGCGAACCGCTCGACGCGTTGGCCGCGGGGCACGACGAGCGGGTGTTGGCGATCATCGGCGACCTCGATCCGTACACCCCTCCCGCCGACGTTGCCGCGTTGGAGGCGACCAGCGTCACCGTGGTGCGCTACCCGGACGCCGACCACGGGTTCGCCCACGACGCCGACCGTCCAGCACATCGTTCCGAGGATGCCGCCGATGCGTTCGCTCGCGCTGAGCAGTGGCTGCTCGGCGCGGCGCGCTCGTAGGCCCCGCGCCGGCTCAGCGGGCGCGTAGTTCGAGCCGGTCGCGTTGCACGATCACGTAGGTGCGGTCGTGCTGCTCCAACCAACCGAGGCGAATGAAGCTGGAGATCGCCTTGTTCACGCGTTCGCGTGACGCGCCGACCATCCCGGCGAGCTCTTCTTGGGTGACCGGCAGCGTGAACTCGTCGTCGCCGTCGGCGAGTTCGAGAAGGCGCTTGGCGGTGCGGCCAGTGACGTCGAGAAACACCGAGTCGGCCAACGCTTCGTCGGTGGTGCGGATGCGCTGGGCGAGGAGCCGGGTCACGTTCCACAACAACTTTGGGTTGTCGTCGAAGATCGACAACACGACGTCGTATGGCACCGACAGCATCGTCGTGGGCTCGAGGGCTCGTGCCGACGCCGACCTGGGGCCGTCGTCGAGCATCCCCATCTCGCCGAACAGATCGCCTTGCTCCATCAACGCAACAACGCTCTCACGGCGGTCGATCGGGTTGGTGATGGCAATCGCCACGCGCCCGCGCAACACGAGGAACAGTGCTGACGGCGGGTCGCCCTCACGGAACAGCACGTCGCCGCGGATCAGGTGCAGTTCGGTGCCGGCGTCGGCGACCTTCTGTAGCGCGACCGGGTCAGCGTCGGCGAAGAAGTCGGTGCGGACGAGGTCGTCGACGTGAGCCATGACGTCGGTCACGGTACTACCCTGCGGCGATGTGTCGAACGCCGGGCCCGAGGTGGCCGAGCGGGTGTGGACGATCGTGGTTGCCGGTGGCTCGGGGGCGCGATTCGGTGCTCCGAAGCAGTACGCGTCGCTGGGCGACGAGCGGGTGATCGATCGCTCGCGTGCGGTCGCCGCCGCCGCCTCCGACGGCGTGGTGGTGGTCGTCCCGCCGGCCGACACCAACCGCGAAGGCGGGATTGGCGGCGGTGACACGCGCACCTCGTCTGTGCGCAACGGCTTGGCGGCAGTGCCCGCCGAGGCGACGATCATCTGTGTTCACGACGCCGCGCGACCACTCGCCGACGCCCACCTGTATGCGCGGGTGATCGACGCGGTGCGCAACGGTGCCGATGGGGCGGTGCCCGTGCTGCCGGTGGTCGACACGATCAAGGTGATCGACGGCGACCGGGTGATCGACACTCCAGCGCGCGAACGGCTGGTGGCGGTGCAGACACCGCAGGCGTTTCGCGCCGGTGCGCTGCGCGATGCCTACGCCGGTGTGGTCGAGGCGGCGAGTGACGACGCGGCGCTCGTCGAGCGCCAGGGCGGCGAGGTGCGCGTGGTCGCCGGTAGCGACGATGCGCGCAAGATCACTCACCCCGACGATCTCGAGTGGGCTCGTCGGCGCGTCGCCGACGGCGGTGCACGATGAGCGTGCCCGACATTCGAGTAGGTCAAGGGTTCGACGTGCACCGGTTTAGTGACGACCCGCGTCGAACGTTGGTGCTCGGCGGCTGCACGTTCCCCGACTCGCCGGGACTCGAGGGGCACAGCGATGCCGATGTGATTGCCCACACGTGCGCTGACGCACTGCTGGGCGCGGCCGGGTTGGGCGACATCGGGATGCACTTTCCCGACACCGATCCGCGATTCGCCGGCGCTGACTCGATGGTGCTGCTCGACCACGTGGTGGCGCTGCTCGATGAGCACGGTTGGTCGGTGGTCAATGTGCACGCATCGGTGATCTGCGAGCAGCCCAAGCTGGCGCCTCGGCGCAACGAGATCGAGGCGTCGCTCACGGGTCGCGTCGGTGCTCCGGTGTCGGTGACCGGCAACCGAGCCGAGGGGCTTGGTGCGATCGGTCGTCGCGAGGGCATCGCCTGCTTGGCGGTGGCACTGATTGCACGTCGATCATCAGTAGTGGAGCAAGGATGAGCGGCGCCAGCCGTCGCAGCAGTTCCTCACGCGGCAAGGGGACCGGTCGGTCCGCTGGCGGCAAGGGCTCGGGGCGCGGTGGCCGCGGGTCCGGCGGTTCCAGTTCGGGCGGCCGCAGCGGTGGTGGCAACGGCGGCGGTCGAGGCGCTGGTAGTCGCGGCGGTAGCGGCCGGAGTGGTAGC
>JBCBSO010000658.1:0-2386 GCA_039819205.1 Actinomycetota bacterium | reverse complement strand
GTTTCGACGGCAAGGTAGCGATCATCACGGGCGCCGGTGGCGGGCTCGGCAAGCAACACGCGTTGATGCTTGCGCAGCGTGGCGCATTGATCGTGGTCAACGACCTCGGCGGCTCGGTCGACGGCACCGGCAGCGATAAGGGCGCAGCTCAACTCGTCGTCGATGAGATCAGCGCCGCCGGCGGCGAAGCAGTGGCCAATACCGACTCGGTGTCCACCCGCGAGGGCGGCGAGGCCATCGTGCAGTCGGCAATCGACGCCTTCGGACGCATCGACATCGTGATCAACAACGCCGGCATCCTGCGCGACAAGGCGTTCCACAACATCGATCCCGACCACATCGACGCCGTCCTCGACGTGCACTTGCGCGGTGCTTTCCACGTCACCCGCCCGGCGTGGCCGATCATGCGCGAGCAGGGCTACGGACGCATCGTGTCGACGTCGTCGGCCGCGGGCATCTTCGGCAACTTCGGTCAATCGAACTACGGCGCGGCCAAGATGGGCCTGGTCGGGTTGACCAATGTGCTCGCCGTCGAGGGCGCGAAGTACAACATTCGGGCCAACGCCATCGCTCCGCTGGCATTCACCAGAATGACCGAGGATCTGCTCGGACCACTCGGGGAGCGGCTACAACCCGAGCTGGTGTCGCCGCTCGTCACCTACCTCGTCCACGAGTCGTGCGAAGCGTCCGGACGCATCTTCTCCGTCGGTGGCGGTCGCGTCGCCGAGGTGTTCATCGGCGAGACGCAGGGCTACACGAACACCGCCGACCTCACGCCCGAAGACCTGCGCGACAACTGGGCGACCGTGGAAGACCGCAAGGGCTTCGAGGTCCCCGCGAGCATCGCCGAAGAGACCGGCATGTTCCTGAAGGCGCTCGGCGACTCGCCGCGGGTCTGACGCGGAACGGGTTGCATCATGCGAGTGCCGTCGTCGGACGGCGTCCGCGTCGCAGTGCACGACTTTGGCGGCACGGGAACGCCGTTACTGCTGTCCCACGCCACCGGATTCCACGGCTACTGCTACCTGCCCGTGGCCGACGGGCTGGGCGACAGGTTCGCGGTGTACGGGTTGGACTACCGCGGACACGGTGACACTGCGCGCCCCGATGACTGGGCGGTCGATTGGGACCGCTACGGCGACGATGCCGTCGCGGCGGCGCGCGCCATCGCGCCAGATGGCGGGCTCATCGGTGTCGGCCACTCGATGGGCGGCGCCGCGCTGCTCATGGCGGCGGATCGCGAACCCGACCTGTTCGACATGATCATCGCCTTCGAGCCGATCGTGTTCCCGCCGCCGACGCCCGAGTCGGCCCAACCACCCTCGGTGCTGGTCGAGGGCGCCCGCCGACGACGATCGTCGTTCGACAGCTTCGACGCGGCGATCGACAACTACTCCAGCAAGCCGCCGATGGCCGCGTTCGACCCCGACGTGGTGCGCATGTACGTGGCCCACGGCTTCCGGCCGTCACCGGAAGGGGTGCGCCTGAAATGCGACCCCGAGCACGAGGCGCGCACCTTCGAGACCGGCGGCACGCACTCCACATGGAACCGACTGCCGCACATCGATGTGCCGGTAGTGGTCGTTGCCGGCGCGCAAGACGGCAGCGGCCCACCCGACGCGGCGCCGCGCGTCGCCGAGCAATTGCCGAACGCAACTTTTCTCGAACGCCCCGAGTGGAACCACTTCGGGCCGTTCACCCACCCGCAAGCGTTCGCCGAACTCGTGCTAACGCACACCACCGGACTCCTGTAGGCGCACATCCCGGGCCACATCACACGACCATCGATCTGTCGTGTGTCACCCCCGGCGTACCATCATCGCAATGACCGACACCGCTGTGCCGACCCCGGCCTACGACACCCCCACCTCGCTGTCGCCGTCGCGGGTGTCGTCGTTCACCACATGCCCGATGCAGTTCCGATTCTCGAGCATCGACAAACTCCCCGAACCGCCGGGGCGGGCGACCACGCGCGGCACCATCGTGCACCGCGCCCTCGAGCTGTTGTTTGTCCGTCCACCCGAGCAGCGCACCGCCGCTGCGCTCGACGCCGACCTGGCCACCGCTCTCGCCGAGTACCGCACGCACCCCGATTGGGTCGGCCTGCAGCTCGATGCCGACGATGCTGCGGCGTTCGACCGCGAGTGCTCACGGCTCGTCGAGCGGTACCGCACGATGGAGGACCCCACCACCGTGCGCGAGATCGGCATCGAGCTGCGTATGGAAGCCGCCGTCGGCAACCTCACGTTGCGCGGCATCATCGACCGCCTCGAACTCGACGCCGACGGCGAGCTGATCGTCACCGACTACAAGACCGGACGTGCGCCATCGAACAACTACGAGCAGAAGTCGCTGGCGGGCGTGCACTTCTACGCGTTCTTGTGCC
>JBCBSO010000657.1:0-2391 GCA_039819205.1 Actinomycetota bacterium | reverse complement strand
CGGAACCGACTTGTTCGCTCCCCCGCCGGCTGATCCCGCGGCACCCGGCGGTGACACCGCCCCCGCTGGCGACACGCCGGCTGATGCGGAGTCCGGTGATGCCGTTGCCGACGAAGGTCGCGTCTGGCGCTTCGATACCGAGCCGCTGAAGGACCCATCGATAGCTACGCACGTCAGGCTTCATCACGCCGATCTCGCAGGACCGTCCAAACACAGCGATGTGCTCGGCGAGCGGCGACGCACGCCACTCGCGCACTTCACGCACATCGCAGTTCGACAGCACAGCGACCGAGGTCTGCGTGGCCAACGCCGCAACCAGCTTCACTATTGCCGGATCGGGACGGCGCAAGGCGTCGTCGCGACACACCCCGAACAACGCATCGACCTCTCTCCAGGCGGACGCAGTGAACTCGAGGCCTGCTTGTTTGCAGTAATCAGCAACCAGGTCGGCGAGTTCGCGCATCGAAGTCTCCCGCTCGTGGTACGCCGACGCCCAGAACGCAGCGAAGGCGCCAGCATCTGCACCGATCGCGGCACCGACGGCATCGATAGTCCGAAAGCCCGGTGGCCGAAGGTGCTCGGTGTCGACAAGGGTGTGGAACAGGTCGAACACCACGGCGCCGTTCACGAGTTCACTCTCGCGCGACTCCGTAGCGGGGACGCACACGTCAGCTCGGCGCGAGCAGCGGCGAGCCTCCAGCACCGATCGCTCGGACCAGCAGATCCGTGGGTACGCCATCCGGCCACACGAGGTGCCGCCACGGTCGGAAACCGACCTTCTCGGCGACGCGCATTGAGGGTGTGTTCTCGCTGGCGATGATGCACAACATCTCGCCGTCGTGATGCGTGTCGGCGAAATCGAGCAGTGCGGTCGTGGCCTCAACCGCGTATCCCTGCCCGCGCACATCGCGAGCGAGGCGCCAGCCCCACTCGAGGCGATCGAGTCCGTCGATCAGAATCGTTCCGACGCCGGTGTAGCCAATGATCGTCCCGGTCGCTCGCTCGAGTATCGGTTGCTTCGCGTACGGCACCGAACGGGCAAAGGCAACCATCGCGTCGAACCGCGAGTTTGCCGAATCTGCGTCGAGCGAATCCGTGGCGAACACCATGAATGCCTCGTCTGTGAACAGCTCGATGAATCGTTCACGATCGGCCTCCAGGGGTGCGCGGACGACGAGCCGCTCGGTCTCGATCGTGACCACCGCTCCAGCGTAGGTGCCACCGTGCAGAGCCTGTTGGGGCCATTTCCCTCGTTTGTCGATCTCATCGGAGTCGTCGCGTCGTCCTGACGCAACAACGAGTCCCGCTCGACAGCATGTTCAACAGAAACCGAAGCAGGCTCGCCTGTCCACGCGCCAGGATGTGGCGATCATGCGTGCGATCGCCACTGACCTCGACGGCACGGTGCTCCGCGCCGATGGCTCGCTCTCGCCGTTCAGTCGCGAGGTGCTTGAAGCGGCGACCGCAACAGGGATCGAGCTCGTTCTGGCGACGGCCCGGCGACCTTGTACCGCCTTCGCCGCGGTACCCGTTGGCAACTGGGGGGTGTGTCTCAACGGCGCGCTGGTACGAGATCGCTCGGGACGGATGACCCTCGAAGAGCGAACCGTGCCGATAGCGGTTGCCATCGAGTTGGAACGCTGGCTCGCCACGGCGCTGCCGACAGCACGGCTCTCGATCTGCGATGGCGATCGGTTGATCCTTCGCCGCGACGAAGCGGAGTCGATCTCCGCGAGAAGACGCATCGAACTCGTCATTGTCGACTCGATCGCCGACACCCCGTGCAGCGCATTCCATGCGCTCAATATCTGGCTCGACGGGGTGCGCGCCGACGACGCGATCGACATGTTGCACGCGACCCTCCCTTCGGATGTGGCGGTGGCGCGGGTCAGCAGTCCGCACAGCATCAACGTCTCCGCATGCAAGGTCTCCAAGTCGAGCGGAATGGCAATCCTCGCCGAGTACCTGAGCATCGATGCCCAGCAGGTGATCGCCTACGGCGACATGCCGAACGATTGCGACCTCCTCGCATGGGCGGGACATGGCGTTGCTGTCGCCGATGGCCACCCCGACGTGCGGCGCATCGCCGACCACGTCACGGGCTCGTCCGAGTCAGACGGTCCTGCGCATCACCTTCGGACCCTTCTCTAAGGCAGCTCTCTAGGGCAGCCCGAATCGTCGATAGCTGTCGACCCCTTGTCACAGTTTCGGGCACCATGGGCATCGTCAACCGTGCACAATGCGAAAGACCCAGAGCCCTCATGTCACTGCACATCCCTCGTCACCTCGTCCGAGCGGCAGCGGCGGGTGTGGTCACGGGCGCCGCGCTGGTCGGGTGCGGCGCCGACGACCGAGGCAGGGAGAGCGCGACCTCTGCGTCAGCGCCGCAGT
>JBCBSO010000656.1:0-2394 GCA_039819205.1 Actinomycetota bacterium | reverse complement strand
ATCATTTGCACAAGCTCGATGTGCAGCTCGTCGATCATCACTCGATCGATCTCGCGCATGTTGTCGGCGCTGATCCAGGCCAGCGCCGACGCGTCGACGGTGGGATGGGCCAACGCGCTGTTCCCGTGAGGGTCAGTCGTCGTCGCCGACCTGAGCGAGCAGGTAGCGCTCGAGTCCCATGTCGGCGATCATCGACTGTTGCGTCTCGATCCAGTCGAGGTGGTGCTCTTCCCCGGCCACCAGCGATTCGAGGATGTCGCGCGTCGCGGGGTCGCCCTCTTCCAGGGCGAGCACCACGCCACGGCGGTAGCGCTCGATGGCCGCCTTCTCGAGCTCGCCATCGAGCACGAGCTGTTCCTCCACGGTCTCACCGACGCGCACGCTGCCGAGCCGCTGCAGATTCGGCATGCCATCGAGCATGATGATGCGATCGATCAGCTTCTCGGCGTCGTGCATCTCTTCGATCGACTCCTCGCGATACTTGTCGGCGAGGCGCTTCCATCCCCAGTTGTCGCACAACTTGGAGTGGGCGAAATACTGGTTGATCGCAGTGAGTTCGGCGGTGAGTGCCTCGTTGAGGAACTCGATGATCTTCGGCGAGCCGTCCATGATCAGCCGAATCTAACCGCGGTTAGCGCCGGCGAGCTGCGTCGTTCGCTCTGGCTTCGAGAATCTCCTCGATCGCATTGACGCACCCGCCGCAGTTGCCGCCGGCACCACAGTGGTCGGTGACATCGCTCACGCTGAGCTCGCGGCCAGCCTTCTTGGCGAGACGATTAATCGTCCGGTCGTTCACGAGGTTGCAGTGGCAGACAACCATGTCACTGGCTCGGAACGGCGGAGCGAAGAGGTGCGGTCATGTGCTATCGGTGTGTACTTGCGGTTCTCGTAAGGAGCGGTTAACACCGTACTGGGTTCGGCCGGTCTTGCCAAGTGTGAGTTCGGTGAGGGTGGCGCGGTGCGGTGCGAGCGTGCCAACCGCAGCGAGCACGGCCACAAAGGCCAACATCGACGCCGGGTCGTCGATCACTTCGGCGGGGTGCACCGTGCGCACGAACGGCAACATCGTGGCCCCGACGATGCACCACAGCGCCGCTCGACGGAGGGCGATCGTCAGCCCGACAGGACGACTGAGCGCCAGCAGGATCGTGACCTGCATGACCAGGTAAAAGGCCGACGGGTTCACCGCGCCAGCGAGCGTGAACGACACGTTGAGCACGATCGCCGCCCACAGTGCTGGCCGCACGAAGCGATTCGTCAACAAGCAGATGGCGATGGCCAGCTGCAGCTCGGCCACGACGAAGGCGACCACTGCTGGGATCGGGGCAACGGCGCTGTCGCTGAACCAGACGAAGAACGGCAGCATGTGCGTTCGCTGCTCATCGAGGAAGCCGAGCAGCGTGTCGCCGCGCCACCACGCCGGGTCGATCACCTTCTCGACGCCGGCTCTGAACCAGCCGGCTGCCAAAAACAGCTGCAGTGGCAGGATCACTGCCGCAACCGGCGTTGACCGGCGGCGCCCTGACGATCGCTCGCTGCGCGGTTGCCCCGCGACCGACTGGGAGTCGTCTGCGGTCAACGTCGGCGGACCGGTGACTGCTCGTGTGGTGGTCGCGGTGACCCGGTGATGTTGGAGCATCGCAGCACCCTGCGCGGCGCACGTGAGAGCGCGCCGCACCGCATCGAAAGATCTTCGAAGGCCTGATCTTTCGATCATCTTTCGCCGCGTCGATCGGTCGCGCTTACCCGCCACGCGCAGCGTGTGCCTCGTCGGATTCCCGACATCGATCACACCCCAACACCTACAACCACCCACCCACCCATACCCAACCACCCATGAAGGGACTTCCCATGAAGAGCAAGATGACCACCGCACTCCTCGCGGCCACCCTCGTCGGCGGCGGCATCGTCGGCGCCGGCACGCTGGCGAGCGCCCAGTACGACGGCGGCGGCTCGGACGAGACGGTCGATCAGCCGAGCGAGCAGCCCGCTCCGGCCGAGCAGCCGGCCGAAGAGACCAACGAGCCGGTCGATCAGCCGGCGACGCCGAACCCCAACGCGCTGCAGCAGGTGCCGGGCGACGATCCGGCACCGGGCGATGGTGACGGCCGTCGCGGTGGCTGCAACGACGAGGTCGCATCGATCCTCGGGCTGACCAACACCGAGCTGCGCGCCGAGCGCCAAGAGGGCGCCAGCCTCGCGGCGATCGCCGCCGACCAAGGCGTAGAAGTGCAAGCGCTGGTCGACGCGATCGTCGAGGACAAGGCCGAGCGCCTTGCCGAGAAGGTCGCCGCCGGCGAGCTGACCCAGGAGGAAGCCGACGAGAAGCTCGCACGCGCCGAGGCCCGCGCCGAAGACCGCGTCAACGGAACGCCCGATGGCGACGACGGTGAC
>JBCBSO010000655.1:0-2395 GCA_039819205.1 Actinomycetota bacterium | reverse complement strand
CCGACACGATCGATACATCGAGCGACGGCGATTGTGCTTCGTCGGTTCCACATGGATCTTCGGCGACAGGGGTCGTCTCGTTGTCGACAACTCCGACGACGACCTGAGCCTGCGCTTCAACCGCCGACTCGTCGACAAAACCGACGAAGCACAATCGCCGTCGCTCGATGTATCGATCGTGTCGGTCAACGGCGTGCAGGTGAGCGACACAACGCTCGCCGATCTGCTGGTGCCGGGCGACGTCCAGGTCCCGCGCTCGCTGGTGGGCGGCGGCGACACCCCCGACGAGGCCGGACCCCAGGGCTACGCAGCATCGGTGTTCACGCCCGAGCCGCGCGAACCTGAGGCTCCGTCAGATGTCAGCGCCGCCGCCTACGACGAGGCGGCCCTCGTCAGTTGGGCGGCGCCGTACGACAACAACAGTGCGATCACCGGGTACACCGCGACCGCGTCGACCGGCGAAACGTGCACGACCTCCGGCGTCACGGAGTGCCTGGTCACCGGCCTCGACGACGACGATCCGGTCACGTTCACCGTTGTCGCAACCAATGCGATCGGCGACTCGCCGACGTCGGCGCCGTCGACCGAGGTCACCCCAGACGGGTCGACGTTGAGCGCGCCGGACACACCCGCGCCGCCGCAGATCGAGCAGGCATTCGAAGCGGCGCTGCGCGTGAGCTGGACCGCCCCTGACACGGGCGGCGCGCCCATCGAGTCCTACACCGTCACGGCGGCGCCCGGCGGCGCGACGTGCAGCGTTGACATGACCGTGGTGCCGGCGCCCGACTTGGTCTGCGACATCACCGGTCTCAATCCGGCCTTTACGCCGGGATACGAGATGTCGGTTGTGGCCACGAACGCCGTTGGCGACTCGGCCCCGTCCGGGTTCGGTCCGGTCACCCCAGCCGTCGGCGATGTGCACAGCTCATTGCCGCCGCCCGTGGAGCCTGGTCTCAGCGGTGCCCCTCCGCTGATCGACTTCCAGCTTGCTGGCGCGGGTTCTGCCGTCGTCGACATTCCTGGCTACGTCTCGACCCCGCAGGGCGGCTTCCGGTCGGACAACCCCAACGCGGAAGATGTGACGGTAGGCGGCGGGGTCCTGGCGGCCGACTTCGACGTCGTCGACAGTCGTGGCACGGCGGGCACGCCAGGTTCGGTCGACATCGGCTTGATCAACAAAGAACTCCTGCGTCGGTATCTGCTCGTGTCGAGAATCGACGGCAATATCGAGCGCTCCCAGGCTGTGGTGCAGGTCAACGAGGTCGGCAGCTACGCCGTCAACTCGTGGGTCGTGCAGTCCGACGACTCGTAGCACCGTCAACGGGCGGCGGTGAGTTCGCCGGCGCGTAGCTGGTGGGCGTAACGACCGCCGGCGGCGAGCAGCTCGTCATGGGTGCCGAGCTCAACGACGTGGCCGTCCTCGATGAACGCGATCCGATCGGCCTCGCGGATCGTCGACAGGCGGTGGGCGATCACGATGGCGGTGCGGTTGCGCATGGCCTCGTCGAGCGCGGCCTGGATCAGTCCCTCGTTCTCATTGTCGAGATGACTGGTCGCCTCGTCGAGGACCATGATCGCCGGATCCTTCAGCAGGAGCCGGGCGATCGCCAGCCGCTGCTTTTCGCCGCCGCTGAGCCGGTACCCGCGCTCGCCGACGACGGTGTTGTACCCATCGGGGAGCGCGGCGATGGTGTCATGGATGCGCGCGGCTGTCGCTGCAGCGATCAGATCGTCTGGCGAGGCGTCTGGCTTGGCGTAGCGCAGGTTGTCGCCAATCGACTCGTGAAACAGATGCGGATCCTGCGACACCACGCCGATCGACCGGCGCAAGGAGTCGAGCGTGAGATCGCGCACGTCGTGTCCGTCGATCCGCACAGCGCCGCCCGTGACGTCGTACAAGCGAGGAATCAGTGAGATCGTCGTCGACTTGCCGGCGCCTGAGGAACCGACGAGGGCGACGGTCTCTCCTGGCTCGACACGCAGACGCAGATCGCGCAGCACGTCCACGTCTGGGTCGGCGTCGCTGTGGAGACCGGCGTTCTGCTCCATCGACTCGATCGCCGTCTCGCTCGCTGGGGGGTAGCGGAACGTGACGTGATCGAGCTCGACCGTCCCACGAGGGTCGACCAGGTCGTACGCGCCGGGTCGCTCGCGGATCACTTCCGGGGCGTCGAGCACTTCGAACACGCGCTCGAAGCTGACCATCGAGGTCATCAGGTCGACCCGTGCGTTCGTCAGCCCGGTAAGCGGTTGGTACACGCGGGTGACGAGCGCGGCGAGCGCAACGAGGGTGCCGGTGCTGATCGAGCCATCGACGACCATGACCGCGCCGATGCCATAGATGGCCGCCGTGCCCAGCGCGCCCACCAACCCGAGGGCGACGAAGAACACGCGG
>JBCBSO010000654.1:0-2405 GCA_039819205.1 Actinomycetota bacterium | reverse complement strand
TCGCCGCCGTCGCGGCACTGCTGGCCTACCGCTACGAAGCACCCGCTGCGCAGCGGTAGGCCAGCAGTGCCGCGACGGCGGCGAAGAGCGCGGCAAGTCCGAGACCCCATTGCAGACCGACCGCCACGCTGGCGTCCGCGGTGGCATCGACTGCGGCCTGCGTCGACGGCGACAGGCCGGTCACGCTCTCGACCCCGCTGAGCGATTTCTCCAACTCGTCCTGCTGGGCACCGCTCAGACCGAGGTCGTCGACCGACAGGTCGCGGCGATAGGCCAGCGTCGCCACCGATCCGATGAGGGCGACGCCCACTGCGCCGCCGACCTGCCGTGCCAACAGGTTGACCGACGAGCCGTCGCCGGCCTTCGAGACGGGCAGCGAGACCATGATCGCCGACGTTGCTGGGGCGACCACCAGCCCGAATCCGACGGCGAACACCACGAGTCCGAGCACCACGTTGGCCACCCCTCCCCACACGTCGACGAGGGCCAGGATCGCCAGGCCGGCGGCCATTGCGGCCAGCGTCGCTGTCAGCATCGTGCGCTGCCCGAAGCGCTCCACGAGACCGGCGCTGCGTGGCGACAGGGTGGCCAGTCCCACGCCGAGGGGGATCATCACCACACCCGCCGCCAGTGTGGAGTATCCCTCGACGAACTCGAGGTACTGCGGGATCAGCAGCTGGATCGACGACACGGTGAAATACACCATCGACATCGCCAACGCACCGGTCACCACGCGGCCGATCGTGAGAACGCGCACGTCGAACAGCGGGTGGCGCGTCCGCAACTCCCACGACACGAAACCGATTCCGCACACGATTCCGATAGCGAACGCGGCGATGACCGTCGAGTCGCTCCATCCCTGTGCAGGCCCCTCGATGAGCCCGTAGATGATGCCGCCGAGGGCGAACAGCGACAGCAGCGCGCCGAGCGGGTCGAGGCCGACGCGGTCGTCGTCACGCGACGGCGGCAACAACACGGCCAGCAACAAGATGCCGAGGATCGACACCGGCACGTTGACGAGGAACACCGAACCAACCCAGAACTCGCTGAGCAAGAGCCCGCCGATCACCGGGCCGAGCGCCATGCCGCTGGCCGCCACACCGGCCCAGATGCCGATCGCGCGCGGTCGCTCGCTCTCGGGGAACAACACACTCAGGACCGACAGCGCTGGCGGGAAGACCAGGGCCGCGCCAAGACCGGTCACCGCCCGGCCCACGATGAGTGTGAGCGGGTCGCCGGCGAACGCCGCGACGAGCGAGCCGGCGGCGAAGATCGCCAGGCCGATCTGCAGGACGCCCTTGCGTCCGAACCGCTCAGCGAGTCCGCCGCCGATCAAGACGAAGCCCGCGAGCACCACGGTGAAGCTGTCGAACGTCCATTGCAGCTCGGCAGCCGATGCGTTGAGCTCGGTGGTGATCGTCGGTCCAGCGATGCCGACGATCGACACGTCGATGCCGATGGTGAACACGCACAGGGCAACGGCGGGCAGCGCCCACCACCGTCGCTCGTACGGCTCGGTTCCCTCCGCGAAACGTGGGCGTTCGACCCAGTGCAGCCAGTGCGGAACCTCGATCGCCACCGGCGCATCTTGCCATGAAGCCGCCGCACGTTGGGGCGACACGGACGAGCGTTGAACGCATGCGTGTCAACATGGGTGGATGAGCCGGTACGAACTGTCGACCCGCCCGATTCACCTGGGTCTCGGCGCCACCGCTGATGTGCAGCCGGAGTTCACCGGCGACATGTCGTGGTACATGGGCTACGGACAGCGCACCGGCGACGACGGCGCCGAGGGCCGATTGGTCTCGATGCACCGCTTCGACGGCGCGTGGGACGTGTGGGAGGTCCATCCGCACGGAACCGAGGTGGTGCTGTGCACCGAGGGCACGCTGGAACTCGTGCAGCAGATCGATGGCGATGAGGTGATCACCCGCCTCAACCCTGGCGAGTACGCGATCAACGAGCCGGGCGTGTGGCACAGCGCCAACGACACCGGTCCCTGCGCAGCGGTGTTCATCACCGCCGGGATGGGCACCGAGAACCACCCGCGGGAGTAGGCGAGCGACTCGCTGCGCGGTGGAAATCTGGCCCGGTCGGGTGACCGCAGCGCAGTGGTCGACGGGCGGCACGCCCACTCCGAAATCCCGGGGATTTCCCGCGCCACGCGCCGGATTCCGCGAACAGAATCGTTGTCGGGCTGGGGAGATTCGAACTCCCGACCTCTTGTCCCCCAGACAAGCGCGCTAACCAAGCTGCGCCACAGCCCGTGTTGTGGAACGCCTGATGCTAGCGGGCGTCGGTCGGTCCGAGACGAGTACGCAGTAGGAGTGACTCTCACCGGTCGTTGGGGGTCTACCCTCGCTGCGTCCGCAATCGAGGAGGCCTTATGTCTGACATCCGCGACG
>JBCBSO010000653.1:0-2408 GCA_039819205.1 Actinomycetota bacterium | reverse complement strand
TCGCCGGGCTCACCGGGGCACCGGCAAACGTGATCGTCGGCGCCGCCGCGATCGCACTCCTAGCCGCAGGCGCCATCCGACGAGCCGTGGCGCTCGCCGTCGCCGTCGGCATCAGTCCCCTGATCGCGCTCATCGCCCAACTGCGAATCGGCCCCGGAACCCTCGCCGAGGTTGGACTGAGTGGGGCAACATTGTCCTGGTCGGCACCGACCGCCTGCGTGCTCGCAAGCGTCGTGCTCGCCCTCGTCGCTACGCGGCGCGCCAACGGACCGCTCGCTGTGGCTGCGTTCGCCGTGCTGGGGAGCGGCGTCATCACCGGGATGACGTCGGGCGGTGTCATCGCTGCATGGTGGTGGTCACTCCCGCCGATCGTGCTGCTCGGGCTGGAGGCCGTGAACGCCGCCTCGGGGCACTCGCCGACACTCGCCGTGTGGCGCCGAATTGCGCAGACAGCAAGTCATCCTCTGGCGTTCACCACCGGCGTTGTCGCGTTGATCCTCCCCATCGAGGTGCTCAGCAGTACTTCGACCAGCGCAGACGCCGCACTCCCAGCTGGCCTTGCCGCCTTGGCGCTCATCGCCGCGGCGATCGGCACGCTCGATCAGCTCGACCGGACGACCGACGTCGCGTGGCGGCGACCATCGGCGCTGCTCGCGGCCAACGCCGCGGTCTTCGCAACCATCGCATTCGCTGGTGCGCCTGTCTGGGTCGCATCTGCAGTCTCCGTCTCGGCGTCGATCGGCATGCTGACGGTGCTGCCCTGGGGCCGTGCCGACGCGTTCGTCGCACCCGCACTGGGATGGGCACTTCTTGGGATCTCTGACGCAGTCGTCAGCCCGCCCGCAGCAAGTGCGACGGTGATCGGCGTCGGTGCCGCAGCGTGGATCGCGACGATCTCGTGCGACGGCCGGCGCGACCGTGGCTGGCGACTGCTCGCCGGAGCCGCATTCGTTGGTGCCGTCACCGGGGACGTCGTCGACGGTCCACCGGCCGTTGACGCCGGCGTGTTGGCTGTGATCACGATGCTCGCGGTGGGGATTGCGCTACGTCGTGACCGGGCAGCCCTACCGCTCTTCGGTGCGACCGCCGTGGCGCTGCTGACGCTCAACGACCTGTCGAGCCAGTCGGGCGTGGCGGCCGTGCTCGGTGCGCTCGGCGCGGCCTACGCCGCCGGGAGCCCACGCGTTCGCTCGTGGCAGACCGCCGTGGCATCGGCGCTCCTCGTCACCGCCGCCGGCGTCGCCACCGACGCGGCGGGCATCCCCCCTGAACAGCAGACGATCGTTGCCATGGGCTGCGCCATCGCCCTGACGGGCGTGTCGTTCGTCGATCGGCGACTGGACGTGCTGGGCTTCGGAGCGCTCGCGGCCGGCGTACAGGCGGTGGCGATCGCCGGCACAGCTGACCCCGTGCTCGTGTCAGTGGCGATCACAGTGGTGGGTGCGGTGGCCGCAGCTCTCGGCGCAGTCCACGTCGGGCGCCCGATGGCATTACCAGGCACAGCGGTGACGCTCGGTGGCGCAGTCAGCCTCTGGTGGACCACGGGCACCAATCAGTGGGTGATCGACGCGATCGAGCCGTACGGCGCCACCGGGAGCGATGTGCTGATCGGCGTCGTCGCCGCCATCTTGCTCGTCGGCGGCGGTGCGCTGCGCGCCCTCCTCCCCGACGGCGCAGGGGTTTCCAGCTGGCTGGCCTACGGACCGGGCTTCGCGATGGTCGCCGCATGGCTCATCCCGACTCAGCTCGAGCCCGGGACCGAGTGGGCCACGTTCGGTGCGCTCGCCGTCGGCGTCATCGCTCTGGCGGTGGGCGCAATCCGCAAGCTGGCGGCGCCACTGCTCGTTGGGATTGCGCTGACGATCACCACGGTGCTCGTGTCGGCGGGACCGCGACTGGCAGCCGCGCCGACGTGGCTATGGATTGCCACGACCGGCTCGGTGCTGCTCGGACTCGCCGCGCTAGTGGAGCGCTCGGAGCGTCCGCTCCTGCCGCGCCCTGGCGCCGAGCGTTCCCTCATCGAGGAGTTCTGCGGGAGCTACCGGTGAGCGCGGCGAGGTTGCGCAGGACCGCGACGCCGAACTGTTCGCGATTCCAGGCGCCTCGCGCTGGGAATCCCCGGTTTTTCGGGAGGACTCAGCGGGCGTCGCGGAGTTCGCGGCGGAGGTCGTTGATCTCGTCGCGGAGTTTGGCGGCGTACTCGAACTTGAGCTCGGCCGACGCCTCGTGCATCTCTGCCTCGAGCGTCTGGATGAGACGACCAAGTTCCTGCTCGGGCAGCGACTTGAGATCGCGCTGCACCTTCTCGCGCTCGCGCTGGCGGCGCCGATCCTTGCCGGGCACCGGAGCGGTGTCGTCGGGACGGAGGATCGACAAGATGTCGCCGACCGCCTTGCGCACGGTTTGCG
>JBCBSO010000652.1:0-2410 GCA_039819205.1 Actinomycetota bacterium | reverse complement strand
TGTCGCTGCTGTGATCTCGGCCTCATCATCAGATCGAGCGGGCCGCGTTGTCGAAGCGGTTGGTGTTCCTCGGTCAGTACACCCGCTTCGACAACGCGGCCCGCTCGATCTGATGATGAGGCCGAGATCACAGCAGCGACATCGCTGACTGACCAGCGGATGCGGGTGAGCTCAGCGCAGGCGGATGATGTTTCCGGTGACGATTCGGCCGGCGTCTGAGCACAGCCATGCGATCACGTCAGCGACTTCGCTGGGATCGGCGATGTGGTGGTGCTCGACGTCAGTGTCCACGAAGTCCCGCACCTCGTCGGTGATCCATCCCGTATCGGTCACGCCCGGGTAGACCACGTTCGCAGTCACGCCATCAGCAGCCATCTCCGCGGCCGCTGACAGCGTGAAGCTGATCAACGCGGCCTTGCCGGCCCCGTACGACACCTGCCCTGGGAACGCTCGACCCTCACCAGAAGTCAGCGTGACAATTCGGCCCCAATCAGCTCGTCGCATGCGGTGGCGTTGGATGAACTCGGCCATCAGCAATGCTCCCGCACGAGCATCGACATGCAGCTGGGTATCGATCGAGCGCGTAGTGAGCATCTCGGCGAAGCGCCCCACCTGGTTGGGCTCGGTCGGCGCGTAGGTGTCCTTGCTCGGACCGCTCGCGTTGTGCACGAGCACCGATATCGGACCGAGCGCGGCCTCGGCCTGGTCGAACAGTCGACGCGGCGCATCGCCGTCAGCCAGGTCCAGCTCCATCGGATAGCAGCGTCTCCCGGCCGCCTTGATTGAGCGCTGAACAACAGCGGCGTCGCTCGCGCGGGCATCGTTGAACGCGTCAGACCGGTCGGGCTCGGGGACGGTCCGCAGGTAGCTGATCGACAGGTCAGCTCCCCTGTTGGCGAGAGCGACAGCGGTGGCGGCACCGATGCCGTGATTCGCTCCGGTAACGAGCGCGTGGATCGAAGACGGTCGAGACGGCATGACAGAGAGTTCCTTCCGTGAATTGGGTTCGGTGCGAGAACTCAGTGGCCTGCCACGAGGCTCACTGTATGCGACTGAAAGTTGGCGGGAATCGAGACCCACTCAGTATCGGCAGTAGCGTCGCAAGCTGTGGACGACCATTTCGTGCGCGACGACAAGGACCGGCGATCGGCATCGTCGACTGGCGCCGTCGCTCAGCGCACTGTCACGAAGCTGGTCACGGGCGGGCGCCGGATTCCTCGCAACCCGTGAACGAGGGCACCGCTGCACACACGAACCGACCCCGATGGTGGGGACGATTTCGGTCTCGGTACAGCGGTCACCCGACCGGTCCGATCGGGCAGTTCTTCGGCCGCGCCATGGTCAAGGACACCGCGATCGGAAACGATCGGGCGATCGAACTCCTCGACCTCGCCGAACGCAGCCGGGTCCTTGATGTCGGCTGCGGGCAGGGTCGGACGCTCGCAACCCTGCTCGCGGCCGGCCACGACGTGATCGGAGTCGATCCGTCAACGACGATGGTGTCCCAAGCGTCCCGCCGCAACCGCCAGGCCATCGCCGCAGGACGCGCCCAGGTCGTGCACAGCAACGGGCGCACGATTCCGCTTCCGGACGGATCGGTCGACGCTGCGTTGACGACACACACCGTGTACTTCATGCCAGACCTGGCAACGACTGTCACCGAGGTACTACGAGTTCTTCGGCCCGGCGGGCGATTCATCATCGTGTGTCATGTCGGCGATGATCCCTTACCGCCGTGGGCCGACCCCGCCGTCTATCGACCCCCTGCGGTCGGCGATCTCATCACCATGCTCAATACGGCAGGCTTCGCACATGCCACTGTCGTCGCTCGCGACACAGCGTCATGGCCGACGCTGTGGTTCGAGGCTGCCCGTGCGACGGCATGAGCAGGCCTCTCGATGCCCGCCAGTTGTCGACGATGTCGGGGCCGAGGCTCGCAGGGTCCGTGCCACACCGCGGGGCGCTTTGGTGACCGAATATCTCGCCGCAGTTCAGCCGCGCCGCACCGACAGTGGTGTTCGGCCGGTCCAGCGTTTGAACGCGCGTTGGAACGCGCTCTGGTCCGAGAAGCCGGTCATGAACGCGATGTCGACCAGCGTGTGGTCCGTGCTGGTGAGCATCGCTGTTGCCAGGGTCCGTCGGACCTCCACGACGAGATTCTGGTAGCGGAGGTCGTCGTCGGCCAATCGACGGTGGAGGGTGCGCTCGCTCATCCCGAGCCGGCTCGCGACAACCCGCATCGGGGGTACGCCGTCAGCGAGTCCGTTGGCGATCACATGTCGGACTCGGGCCTCGAGTCCGCGCTCGGCCAGCGCAACGCGTAGTTGCTCGTCGAGGTGCCCCCGATGCGGGTTGTCGCGAGCCGGCTCGGGATGAGCGAGCGCACCCTCCACCGTCGATTGGCCGACGA
>JBCBSO010000651.1:0-2414 GCA_039819205.1 Actinomycetota bacterium | reverse complement strand
GGCACCTGCCGCCTGCGAACGTTCTCGAGCGGGTCGCCCGCTCACCGACGTGCCGATATCCGGCGCCTTGATCGTGATCTCCGATGCGGTGATACCGAGTGGTCTTGGCGCCGGATATCGGCACGTCGGTGAGCGGGCGACCCGCTCGAGAACGTTCGCAGGCGGCAGGTGCCAGATCGTCAACATATGTTGACGATCTGGCACCTCGGGCGTACGCTGATCGATGGTGGACATCGAAGCGAGCGCCCGCAAGCACGATGTCGCCGACGAAGACATGCTGCACGCATTCCGACACCACTGGCGAGCCTTCGAGACCGACGACCCGGACGTCACGATGTTCATCGGACCATCGACGACATCGGCTTCGCTCGAGGTCGGAGTCGTCAGCGACGACGACGGTGTCGCGATCATCCACGCAATGCGGCACGCAAGAAGTTCCTCACGGGATGGTGGACGCCATGAACACGACACGAGCCGAACGAGCAGCAGCCCTCAAGGCATGGGCCGACCGCGTCGACACCGACGACCCGGTTCCCGCCGACACCGACGCACTGCGAGTGATCGCGGAACTCGCCGAGCAACGCAACGGTGTAGATGCGGCAATCATCGAAGCCGTACGTTCCGCCCGCGCTGCGGATCGTTCATGGTCTGAGATCGGAGCCATGCTCGGCGTCTCCAAGCAGGCAGCACAACGCAAGTACTCCAAACTCATCGCCGCCTGACCCGAGTCGAAGCAGCGCATATCTAGGCTTGCCGATCAACCGTGGACCCTGCGCGAGAACGGCACGTCACGCTCGGTCTGGTTGATCGATATCGCGCGTGCTCGCGAGTCAGTCGTCTGGACGGTGGGCGCTGACGAGCAAGAACCAGGGTCGATGAAGATCGTCGACCAGGCCCGGCTGCGCTTCGACATCTTCATCGGTCGGGCCCCACTCAACGAGCCGGTCGACCACAAGACCAGCGTCGATCACCGTGTTGATGTACGTCGCCACGGTGCGGTGCTGCTTGACCACCCCGTCCACGAACCAAGTCCGGACTCGCTCGCCCTCGACAAGGTACCGGTCGAGCTTCCAGAACCGATCGCCGGTGGCGCTGGTCTCGAACTCCTGATGTGTGGGTGCACTGAGGATCGGATGCTCCACCGAGAACACCAGCGAGCCACCGAGCGTGAGCGACTGAGCGATGGTCGTCAACAGCCGGGCGAGGTCGTGCACGTAGTGAAACGTCAGAGAGCTGAACACGATGTCGCATGATCTGGCAGCAAGATCCAACGTGTCGAGGTCCTTGCGCTGATACTCGATGGTCGCCGAGCTGGTGTCGGCGCGTGCTCGCTGCAGCATCTGCTCCGAGACGTCGACTCCGAGCACGGAAGCTGCGCCTTGCTCAGCTGCCCAGCGGCTGTACCAGCCGAACCCGCAGCCGAGGTCCACGACGTGGCGACCCTGGAGATCGGGAAGTAGCGAGCGCAGCTCGGGCCACTCCGCTGCACCGTCGAGCCCTCGAACCTGACGGTCGAGCGTCGAGTAGCCCGCAAGGAAGTCCGGGTCGTCGTAGATGTTTTGTGCATCCATGGCCGAGCCGACCGTAGCCATCAGCCACGGCGCCGGAATCAGCGATTGACGAGGATCCGTGAACCGCCCATATCGCCGGAGAGCCGACACGGGGCCAGACCACTCGGGATCGGCACCGATGCGTTGAAGCGGTGCGCTCGGAAATGTTTGACGCGCGCGACCACGTTCGCGTTCTCTCCGGAAGGGCGGAGACTTGCACTGGCCAGCACTGCCAGACTTGGTGTGGTGCACGGACGACGAATCGATCGATTCACTCAGCAATGGGTGCGATCGACAGGGCGCAGGGTGAGGGTCGCCGACGCACCCTGGCTATCCGGACCAACCGGTGGCGTCGATGTGGTTGGATCGAAGTGGCTTGACGAGCTAACAGTTGCCAATGATGGCGTCCAACGTCACGCGGCTGGTCTGATTCCGTCAGTGGCGGCGCTGGCGTCGGAGCAGTTCGATCCAGCTCGTCTGCGTCCCGAGGTCGTTCACTTCTATGAGCACACCAGCGCGTACCAGCTCGATGTCTGGTCTCAGTGGTCGCCACTGGCGTGGCCAGGCGGGTGGCTGATCTCCTCGCTGTTCGCACGTCGACTTGAGCAACTCTCGCTCCCGCTACGCCCGCTCGACGCGGCCTACGGCATGGACAGCGAAGTCATTGCCATCGACGACTCCACCGGCGAGCAGCAGGGCGCAGCATGGCTTCGCACAATGCGGTCGACCGGCGCGCCGGTGTACAGCGGCTGGTGCGGCTCGACGAGTCTGCCGGGCGAGCAAGGACCGGCGGTGCGAGTGGTGTTTCCGTTGCCCAATGGGCGCTGCATCGTGTTGTTGAGGCCGCGCAATGGACCGGACGGT
>JBCBSO010000650.1:0-2415 GCA_039819205.1 Actinomycetota bacterium | reverse complement strand
GGTCGACCAGCTGCGCCGCGTGATGGGCGAGTGGGTCGCCGAGGTGTCGGTGTCGGGCAACATCTTCGTGTGCCGCACGCCGCCGGGGTGTGCCCACGTCGTCGCTTCGGCACTCGACCGCAGTCGTGTCGACGGACTCCTTGGCACCGTCGCGGGCGATGACACACTGCTGTGCGTCGCAGCCGCAACCGATGGTGACGAGCTTGCTGCGCACCTGCGCGGGCTCGCCGGACTCAACTGAGCTCGTTGATGCAAACGCGAATCACGACGGTGGAGGGCGACGATGGATCTTGATGATCGACACGAGTTCGGCCGGAGCGGCGACCTGCCTGCGGGAGCGCGCACGTTGTGGCACGGTCGCTTCACTGGCGGACCCGACGAGGCACTCCTCGCCTACACCGTCAGTCTGCCCTTCGATCAGCGGATGTGGGCCGATGACATCACGGGCTCCACTGCGCACGTCAACGGGCTGGCCCGTGCTGGGTTGCTGACGTCGTCAGAACGCGAGGCGATCTTGGCTGCCTTGGCGCAGGTGGCCGAGGAGATGGAGCAGCGCACGTTCGACTTCGTCGAGACCGACGAGGACATCCACACCGCGATCGAGCGACGGGTCACCGAGCTCGCCGGGCCCGCCGGCGGCAAGTTGCACTCTGCGCGCAGCCGCAACGACCAGGTGGCCACCGACCTGCGTCTGTGGTGCCGCCGTGAGCTGCGGGCCGTGGCGGCGCGACTCGTCGATCTGCAAGAGGTGTTGCTCGAGCAGGCGCTCGCCGCCGGCGACACCTACCTGCCTGGATACACCCACCTGCAGCGGGCGCAGCCGGTGTTGCTGGCCCATCATCTCCTGGCCCACGGGTGGGCGCTCGGTCGCGACGTCGACCGACTGCTCGATGGGCTCGAACGGATGGACGTGTCGCCGCTGGGCGCGGGCGCGCTCGCCGGCTCGTCGTTGCCGATCGATCCAGCGGCGACGGCCGCCGAGCTCGGGTTCTCGCGCCCCTTCGACAACTCGCTCGACGCGGTGAGCGATCGTGACTTCGTCGCCGAAGCGCTGTTCGCCCTGTCGCTCGTCGGCGTGCACCTGTCGCGGATCGGCGAGGAGTGGGTCTTGTGGACCTCCGCCGAGTACGGGTTTGCGGTGCTGGACGACGGGTTTGCCACCGGGTCGTCGATGCTGCCGCAGAAGAAGAACCCCGACATCGCCGAGCTGGCGCGCGGCAAGAGCGGGCGTCTGATCGGCAATCTGACCGGGCTGCTGGCAACGCTCAAGGGTCTGCCACTGGCCTACAACCGAGATCTACAAGAAGACAAGGAGCCGCTGTTCGATTCGGTCGAGCAGGTGGCGCTCGCCGTCGCCGCGATCACGGGCATGATCGCCACCGCGACGTTCGTTCCCGAACGGATGCAAGCGGCGGCCGATGAAGCGACGATGGCCGCCACCGACCTCGCCGAGCATCTGGTGCGCAACGGCGTGCCCTTCCGCGAGGCGCATGC
Organism: Actinomycetota bacterium; assembly: GCA_039819205.1. Taxonomy (GTDB): domain Bacteria; phylum Actinomycetota; class Acidimicrobiia; order Acidimicrobiales; family Ilumatobacteraceae; genus JABSQH01. Next base: position 921 of record JBCBSO010000650.1, on the reverse strand, counting down.
CATCGTCGGCGACCATGTACGCCAGGCGCTCGACTCCGGCGATGAGCTGCGCGCACTCGTCGCCGCTGATCCGCGGCTGGGGGACGACGCAGCGGCACTCGTCGCCGATGGGGTGGCCGTCGAGATGCGCCGCAGTCACGGTGCCGGTGGGCCGGCGGCGCGCGACCGACAGGTCGCGGCCTACCGCGCCATGCTGCGCACCGAGCGGGACGCACTCGCGGGGTGATTCGTCCGGTCGAGCGCGAGCTACTTGTCGCTCCGGCGCCGGTCGTGGCACCCCGATTGCTGAACAAGTTGCTCGTGTCCGGTGACACGATTGGACGCATCGTCGAGGTCGAGGCCTACACGCCCGACGATCCGGCGTCGCACTCGTATCGCGGACAGACGCCGCGCACCGCACCAATGTTCGAGCAAGCCGGCACGCTGTACTGCTACCTCAGCTACGGCATCCACGTCTGCGCCAACGTGGTGGTGGACGGCGACGGGGTTGGTGCGGCGGTGCTCGTGCGGGCGGTCGAGCCGGTGGTGGGATACGACGTCATGCTGCGCCGCCGCGGTGGCCGTCAGCCGGTAGCGAACGGGCCGGGCAAGTTGTGTCAGGCGCTCGCCATCGACCTTGGTCACAACGGGCTGGACCTGCTCGACGCCAGTTCCGCAGTGATGCTCAACGACGATGGCATCGACCCGCCGCAGTCGCCCACGATCGGGCCGCGCATCGGCATCTCGGTGGCCGTCGACGTGCCGTGGCGTTGGCGGGTGCCGGGCTAACCCCGCCAGTCGATCCAGTACCCGTGTGGATGGCACGTGGCCAGGTGGTCGACTGAACGGCGGCCACCGCGCCAGCGCACCAGCGTGAGTTCGGTGATGTGCTGATCCGTGGGAACACCGTGGTCGAGATCGGGCGTTTGCGCTGGCGACTCG
>JBCBSO010000649.1:0-2421 GCA_039819205.1 Actinomycetota bacterium | reverse complement strand
GATTCGCCACGCACTGTCGCGAGCGATTGAGCCGGAGGCACTGACCATCCCGGGCAGCGCGCCCGACGGGTTGTCGGTCGATCCGACGTTCCGCCGTGGCGTGCGTCGTCTCGGCGAACGTGGTCTGAGCTACGACTCGTGGCACTACCACTACCAGAACCGTGAGTTCCTCGATCTTGCGCGTGCCGCGCCCGACACCACGATGGTCCTCGACCACTTCGGAACACCGCTGGGCGTGGGTTCGTTTGCCGGCCGCCGCGATGAGATCTTCGCCGCGTGGCGGGACGACATCGCCGAGCTGGCCACGTGCTCGAACGTCGTCGCCAAGCTCGGCGGCCTGGCGATGCCCGATAACGGCTTCGGGTTCCACACCGCGGAGCGGCCACCTACATCGGCGGAGTTCCTCGACGCGCAGCGGCGCTACTACGAGCACACCATCGAGTGTTTCGGCGCCGATCGGTGCATGTTCGAATCGAACTTCCCGGTCGATCGCGTCTCGCTCTCGTACCGCACGTTCTGGAACGCCTGCAAGCAGCTCACCGCCGACATGTCGGTCGACGAGCGCCACGCGCTGTTCGTTGGCACTGCGGCGCGGATCTACCGTCTCGACGTGTAGCTCGACGTGTAGCGGCGAGACCCGACGACGAACTGTGCGTTTACAGGCTGAGCCACAGCCGTAGGAGGTGGCGTCGCTCGTCGGGGTCATCGTGGTCGACATACCCCGTCCGCGCGTGGACGACCGTGTGATTGGAGATGAACTGGATGTCGCCTTCCTCCAACCACATGTCCATGTGCGTTTCGTCGCGTCCGGCGATGTCGTCGAATGCGTCGATCGTCGCCCGCCGCGACGGCGAGAACTCGACGCCGTCGTGACGCTCAGCCGAACGCATGTAGTCGCTGTGCCAGAACGTGCGGAGTCGGGTGCCATCCCACGTGGTGGGGGCGATATCGAACCATGCTGGCTCGCCAGGCGCCTGCTCGTCGCGACGGTCGATGGAGAAGGGCTCGGTGAGTTCGCTCGCTAAGTCCGGGTGCTCGCTAGCCAAGGTGTTGTACACGGCGATCGAACTCGCGATGCGACTCTGACCACCCTCCTTGGCCGTGCGCAGACATAACAATCCGACCACATCGGCTGAGTCGCAATGGAACGCAATGTCGCCGGCCGAGCGGTACTTGCGGGCCATCGGGCGATCGGCCTCGCCGTAATCGGTCACGTGACCCAACAGCTCGCCGTCGGGATTCTGGGCGCCCGGTGTTCCCAGATGGTGCCCGAGGATCCAGTACGCGTACGACGCCATCTCGGTGCCCCATTGGCGCACCGGAAGCCCGCGCACCACGACCACCCCGAGTCCGTCGCTCAGCTCGGCGCGCCACCCGGCGATCCGTGGCTCGAGCAGGGGGAGTGGCACCGTGTCGGCGTCGAGCACGTCCATTGGGCGGCCGCCGTTGATCGCCGCTCGAGCTGCGCCTTCCAGCTCGGCGATTTCGTCGGCCGACAGCGTCGTCGTCCAGCGGTCGGCGCGTGCGGCCAGATCGGGGCCCGTCCACGCCGCCGGGTGGTCGACCTCAGCAGGTGGGGCGCCCTGATGATCGCGGATGAAGTAGTGCAGCGCCTGCTCGGCGAACGTGCGATGACTGGCCATCACACGAGCATGCCACCCGTCCGCGTGGGCGTTACGAGGCGCGGGCAACGATGAGATCGCGACGGATCGACCGGTCGACGTCGTGGGCGAAGCTGCGGGGCAGCTCGATCGGTTCGAACTCGGCCTCGACGAGCATGCGGTGCAGCTCGTCGCGCGGAAGTGTCTTGGTGTTCCACGCCAATCCCACTGCGGCGCCGGGCCGGAGCACGCGGCGCCATCCAGGGACGGCGTCGGCAACCAACGCACCCGGCGACCGCTCGGGGTCGCCGGCACCGGCAGCGGCGCGATGGCGCACGCCGTAGGGCAGGTCACCGACGACCGCATCGATGCTGCCCGCCGGGATCACGGCATCGGTGTGCGTCGCGTCGGCTCGGATCATCGTGGTCGTCGGACCGTCGCGCAAGAACCATGAGTACCGCTCGGTTCCAGCGGCGGGCCCCTTGCGTACCCGTTCTCGCTCGGTGCGGTGTTTGATTCTGTGGTTGCGCAACCACGTGGTGAAAAAGTTGCGGTAGTGCTCGACGTCGGTGGTCGAACGCTCGATGCCGAGGGCGTCGTACCCGGCGACGAGGGTGCGATTCAAGGTGGTGCCGCGTCCGGCGACGGGGTCGAGCACTCGTGGGCGCGTCGTCCGTCGGGCGACCGCGAGTGAGTTGCACACGGTCACGTTGAACAACAGGTGCGTGAACTGCTCGTTCGTCTTTCCGCCGTAGCGCTGGATGGTGACGATGTCGTCGGGAACCGACGCGATGCGGGTCATCGTGATCGGTCGCAGCCG
>JBCBSO010000648.1:0-2437 GCA_039819205.1 Actinomycetota bacterium | reverse complement strand
ACCGACTGGACAACCTCAGCGCCGACGACCTCGCACCGGGGTCGCTGTCCCTCGGCGACTTAGCGAGCGTCAGCGGACAGTTCCAGACCGTCGAGGACTACCGCATCGAGTCGCAGGAGTGCGAGCGGATCTCCACCGGCCGCACGAACTGGCCTGCCGCAATGCAGGGACGCCTGGTGCTCGGCCACATCCTCACCGGCAATGGGCTCCCGTACCCGACGTTCGACCTCGTCGTGCTCCCGACCGTGCTGCACAAGACCAGCCCCACTGGCCTGCACGAGTCCTACATCGCCGTGTGCAATACGGGCGACTCATACGTCCCGTTCCCCCGGGGCGCTGTGATCGATTGGACGATCTTCCAGCCCTAGTAGCGAATGCCGACGATCGCCGCCAACGGTGCGGGGCCGGGCATCGCCTGGCCCCGCACCTCGCGCTCCGACCGCTGCCGCCGAACGGGACGGGCGCCCTGCCACACTGGTCGGTCGTGAGCCGGTCCAAAACGACGTCGATCAAGCGTCCCGACAAGCTGCCGACGGCGGCCGAGGAGGGCGAATCGCGGCTCGGCGACCTGAGCCGGCCGATCCCAGTCGACAAGCGCATCTTCCGCCGCTCGAAGGTCGCTCTCGTCGCCGGTGTGGGCGCGCTCGTAGTCGGCCTGGCGTTGGCCGCGGCGGTGTTCGTGCTGCCGCTGCAGACCTGGTTCGACCAAGACGATGCGCTCGCCGAACGTCAAGCACAGCTCGATGAGCTGCAGCGAGTGAACGGCCAGCTTGCCGCCGAAGTCGATCGGCTGCGTACCGACGACGGCGTGCGCGAGGCGGCGCGCGAAGAGATCGGCTACGTGGAAGACGGCGAGGAGCGATTCTCGGTGCGGCCGTTCCCGTTGCTGCCACGCACGTTGCCGTCGGGCTGGCCGTACAACGTGTCGGCACAGATCATCGCACTACGCCAGAACCCTCCGCCCGAACCGGTCGAGTCGACCGAACGGGGCGATCAGGTCGAGTCGACCGAACAGGGCGATCAGGTCGACCCGGTCGCGCCGGTCGAGTCGGTGGCGCCGGCGGAATCGGAGGCGCCCGCCGAACCGGTGGCGCCCGTCGACTCCACTGCACCGCTCACCGACGAGTAGTCGTCGCAACGGCGGCGGACGGCAACTCAGCGCCGCACGACTGCCGGCACAGGTCGACTGGCCGAGTAGGTTCGGGGCACAGGCCAAGCAAACCACTGGGGGTTACGACGTGGCAGGCAGCATTCTCGGCACACGGGTTCAGCGCAAGGAAGATCCCAAGCTTCTGACGACTGGCGGCGAGTACGTCGACGACATCGTCGACGATCGACTGGCGCATGCCGCCCATGTGGCCTATGCCCGATCACCGGTTGCCCACGGCACCATCAACTCGATCGACATCGACGAGGCGACGTCCATGCCCGGCGTGATCGGCGTGTTCACCGCCGAGTCACTCAACCTCGAGCCGATTCCGTCGTCGTTCAACCCGGTGGCCGCCACCGCGCTGTTGGCACTCGGCAAGGTCCGCTTCGTTGGCGAACCGATCGCCGCCGTCGTCGCCGAAACCCAGGCCCAGGCGGTCGATGCGGCCGAGACGATCTTCGCCGACATCGACCCGCTCCCGACGCTGGTCGACATCGAGGAGGCATTGGCCAGCGATACACACATCTTCGACGAGGTCGGCTCGAACGCGGTGTTCAGCACTTCGGCACTCGGCATGCCGGAGAACTCCGACACCGACGAGTACTTCAAAGACTGCGAGGTCGTCGTCACCGCCAAGTTCCTCAACCAGCGCGTCGCTCCGTGCCCGATGGAGGTCCGCGGTGCGGCAGCCACATGGATCGACGGCCGGCTGTACGAGTGGATCTCCACGCAGCACGCGCAAGGTGCGAAGAACCCGATCACGTTCGCCAACGGCGGCGACGAGAACACCGTGCGGGTGATCACCCCCGATGTCGGTGGCGGGTTCGGCGCGAAGATCGACGCCAACGCTGAAGAGATCATCCTCGGCCGACTGAGCAAGGAGGTCGGCCGGCCGGTGAAGTGGCGCGAGACCCGCAGCGAGTCGATGATGGCGATGCGCCACGGCCGCTCGCAGGTGCAGTACGTGACCATCGGCGGCACCCGCGACGGGCGCGTCACCCACTATCAGCTGAACGCGCTGCAGGACTGTGGCGCGTACGTGGCGATGGGCACCGTGCTCGGCCCGGTGTTCACCCGGCCGATGGCCTGCGGCGTGTACGACATCGCCAACGCCGAGGCGCAAGCCGTGTCGGTCGTCACCAACACCACGCCGACCACCGCCTACCGCGGCGCCGGCCGCCCCGAGGCCACCGCGGCGATCGAGCGGGCGATGGATCTGTTCGCCTACGAGCTCGAGATGGACCCCGTCGATGTCCGCCGCAAGAACCTGATCCCCATGGGGATCAG
>JBCBSO010000647.1:0-2440 GCA_039819205.1 Actinomycetota bacterium | reverse complement strand
CACACGAAACGTTTGGAGAACGGCGCCGGCGCGGCGTGGGAACCGGTGCACAATCGGCCGGTGCAGATGAATCGGCGGCACTTTGCGGGGCTGGTGGCTGGCGGCGCGGTTCTCGCAGCCTGCGGGAGCGACTCGGGCAGCGACAACGCAGCGAGCGATTCCGCCGCCCCCGAGGAGCCCACCGGCACGGCGCCGCCGGACGATTTCATCGTCGACCCCGAGTCGAACATCGACACCAACGTGTTGCCCGACCTGGTGGTCGACAACGTGTCGGACGGCAACAAGGTGAACCTGCGCAACACGTTCCCGGCCGAACAGCCGGTGCTGTTGTGGATGTACGCCCCGCATTGACCGGTGTGTCGTCGGGAAGCCCCCGAGGTTGAGCAGTTCGCTCAACGTCATTCAGACGAAGTCACGGTGATCGGACTCGGCACCCAAGACTCGTTGGGCGAGGCCGAGGACTTCGTCGACTCCTACGGCACCAACTCGTTCACCATGTTGTGGGACGAGAGCTTCCAGTCGTGGCAGTCGCTCGGCATCAGCGCACAGCCAGCGGCGGTGATGTTCCAGCCCGATGGCACGATCATCACCGGCTGGCTCGGCCCGTTCCCCGAGAACGAAGTGATCGAGCTGGCCGCCGAGTACTCGGCGTAACAACTCGACCGAAAACGCGAACGATCCCCGCCGGCCGAAGCCGACGGGGACCGTCCCGTTAGTTATTGGTGGTCGATAATCAGTTGACGACGGCGTCGCCGACGTCGGTGCCAGCCGGCGCCGTGTCGGGGATGCACGTAGCGACCTGATACGTGATGCCACCGGAGTCGGTCACCTCGTAGTTGTCCGAGGTGTCCACGACGAGCCGAGCGTTGATCAGCGTCTGCTCCGGCGAGGCGCCAGGACCGCTGACCTGGTTGGTCGTGTCGTTAACTGCAGCCACGTACGCAGCCGTGCCCGTATCGGTGCCGGTCGGGATCTCGGTGCCGCCGTACGCCGCGAAGAATCCTTCAGTTGCGGTCTGCAGCGTCTTGAGGTCCGCCTCACACGCCGACTCCTGGCCCTGGTCGGTGATGCCGCGAACGGCGAACACGGTGACCGTGGCAAGGATGCCGAGGATGACGATAACGATCAGGAGTTCCACCAAGGTGAAACCCTCGTCCTGCTTCTTCATTGGATTGGTTTCCTTCCGCTTTTGGTTGATCTCCCGCAGGAGACGTTTCTCACGAATGCGCCCCGTGAGATCCACCTCCCGTAGCGCACTAGGTCTTTCGGCATCACCCGACCGACCTTGAGGGTCTTTGTGCAAAGAATCGAAAGATCAACGTCGCCTCAAGCGGACACACAGTGATGCCGATGAACAACCGTCGGCGGGACGAGTTCTCTCGCTCCTCGCCATCACCATTCACGCCACTCACTACGCATCACGCGAAGGACGGGACACCGCACATGTTCGGCAAGGCCAGACACGACACCGCACTCGACGTCGACGACATCCTCGGCGACGAACAGGCCGCAGAAGAGTCGGCGCGCGTCGACGCACTACGCGACCGTGTGGAACAGGTCGAGTCGCAAATGGCGAGCCAATTCACCTCGCTGGCCGCCTATGCGCAGATCGCCCAAGAGCAGGTTGAGCTGGTGCGCTCGGAGGCCAAGGCCAACGGCGAGCAAACCGAACACCGGCTGACCACGCTGATCGAGCGCGAACGCAACGACCGCATCGCGTCGGTCACCGGGGACGTTCCCGACTCCGCCCCGGACGTACTCCGCCGAGTGGAGTCGATGGAGCGCACCGTGGCCAAGATCGCTCGCGGCTTAGAAGACTGCCTCGATCGACAGCTGCAGCTCGCCGAAGCGATCAGCGCGGCATTCGAGCGCAAGCCGATGGAGACGACCACCGTGACGAACAGCGACACCGTCGTCGAACTCGTATTGACCGAGCCATCCGAGCCGCTGACGGAGCCGACGCCGCTGCCGGCGCTGTCGCTGTCGCTCCCGCCGCTCCCCTCAGCGGACGCGGTTGGTGCCGCCGACGGCCCGATCCCGGCGCTGTCGCTGGACTGAGTGGCTGCAGCCGTTGGTGGGCTGCAGTGTGACGTTTGGGGTCTGACCCCAGCTGTCACGCACGTGCGGAGGTGTGTCCGCTCGTCGCGTGACTCGTGACAGATGGGGTCAGACCCCAAACGTCACACCACAGGGCGTGGCTAACGGACGATTTCCATGCGCATGCCCTCCTCGTCCCAGAACGGATCGAGCGGCATGCGACTGATCGCCCGGCCCGACGCACGGCGTGCCGTGAACAGCAGTGCGGCGGCATCGAGCAGGTGCTTCGGCGCAGCGCCATCCGGCGGCGTGCGAGTCACCACGTCGTCAACGCCCGGCAGCCGCTCGCGGATCAGCTCGAGACGCTCGACTCGACCGTCTTCGTGCCAGGGCGAGGTGCGCA
>JBCBSO010000646.1:0-2442 GCA_039819205.1 Actinomycetota bacterium | reverse complement strand
GACCGTGCTCGGGTCGGGCGTAGAACACCTCGTCGGGCACCGCAACAACGCCGGCACGAGCGGGAAGGTCGCGACAAAACGGCACCCCGGTGTCGGGTGCGCCCACCGCTGCGGCCACGTCGCGCACGTCGACCGTGATGAAGTAGGTCGCCTCGGGTACGTACGTGGTGAACCCCGCCGTCTGGAGGCCGGCGACGAGGTGGTCGCGTGCGGTCTGCAGCGACTGCGCCACGTCGTCGTAGTACGCGTCGCCGAGTCGCAGCCCTGCAGCGATCGCCGGTTGGAACGGCGCACCGTTGACGTAGGTGAGGAACTGCTTGGCCGTGCGCGCCGCCGCAACGAGCTCGGCGGGACCGCTCATCCACCCAATCTTCCATCCGGTGGTGTGGAACGTCTTGCCGCCCGACGAGATCGTCAGCGTGCGTTCGAACATGCCGGGCAACGTGGCAATCGGAATGTGTTGTCGACCGTCGAAGGTCAAGTGTTCGTACACCTCGTCGGTGACGACGATGAGATCGTGGGCGATGGCCGCGTCCGCGATGTCGTCGAGCTCGGCGCGGGTGAACACCTTGCCCGTCGGGTTGTGCGGCGTGTTCAGCAGCAACACCTTGGTGCGCGGCCCGATCGCGGCGCGCAGCTCGGCAGCGTCGTACACGAACCGCCCATCGGCGTCGGGAGCGAGCAACACCGGCACAGCGACGGCGCCGGCGAGGGCGATCGATGCCGCGTGACTGTCGTACATGGGCTCGAACACCACCACCTCGTCGCCGGCGTCGAGCATGCCCAGTAGGGCGCCAGCGATCGCTTCGGTGGCACCGGCGGTGATCACGATCTGTTCGTTGGGGTCGACCGACAGGTCGTAGAAGCGGAGCTGGTGCTCGGCGACCGCTCCTCGTAGGTCGGCGATGCCGGGGCCGGGCGGATACTGGTTGTGCCCGTCCCGGATCGCGGCAACGGCGGCATCGAGGACCTCGGGCGGACCGTCGGTGTCGGGGAACCCCTGGCCGAGATTGATCGCTCCTGTCTCGGCAGCGAGGGCCGACATCTCGGCGAAGATGGTGGTGCCGAATCCACGCAGCTTGGCGGTCAGAACCTCGTCGCGAGCTGGCATGTACTCGACGGTATTCGCTCGCCAGACCGTGACCATCGACGAAGCGTTCGCTCCCACCCTCACTACAATTGAATGCCGCAGAAGCGACGGACGTGAGAGCGGGTGAACATGACACGGAGGGGTGACCAGCACGGCATCAATCCGCACGCCCGCACGCGCCGTCGACTGATCACGGGCGCCGCCGCCGCCGGCGCCACGTACCTGCTCGGCGGTCGCGTGCTCGGTGCACCTGCCGACGAGACCGATCCCGACGCAACGGACCCCGACGCCACCGACCCCGACGCGCTCGATCCGGGCACGGGCGACGGCGACGCGCCCATCGAGGAGGTCCCCGAGCTCGAGTTCAACACGTCGGCGACCAGCAACGAGCAGGCGGTGCGCGGCGAACAAGAACAGCTCCGGCCGCCACCACCCGAACCTCCGGCCAACCGTTGGCAACCCGGCCAGTTCATCACCCACGTCGACGTGGAAAACCGGCGTATCTCGCTGACCTTCGACGACGGCCCATCGCCCGCTAATACACCGCTGGTGCTCGACACGCTCCGCCGCTACGGGATCAAGGCGACCTTCTATCTCATCGGGGTGAACGTGCGATCGTTCCCCAACACCGCTCGGCGCATCGTCGAGGAAGGCCACGAGGTCGGAAACCACTCGATCTATCACACGCCGTATTCCGCAGCGCCGCTCGCCGGTCAGATGGCGGGCAACCAGAGCATCATCCGCGACGTCACCGGCGTTGCGCCGGTGACCCACCGGGCACCAGGGCTCACCCGCGGCGGGATCATCTTGTCGACGGCGCGCTCGCTCGGGGTCTACGAGGCGCACACCAACATGCAGACCTTCGACTGGATCTCGCCGCGCTACAGCGCGAGCGCGATCTTCAGTCAGTTCACCCGCTACCTCACCAACGGCGCGCTCGTGCTGTACCACGACGGCGGTGGGCGGCGGCCGACGCCCGACGCGCTGCCGTCGATCATCGAGTACGCCCGCGCACGGGGCTACGAGTTCACGACCGCCACCGAGTTGGTCAACAGCGGGAACCCCCGACCAGGCACCTTCAGCTACTTCACGTCGTCGGCGCTGCAGGCACGTACGGCTGCCGGGCACGATCACCGCGGTCATGATCACGGCGACCACAACCACGACGAGGAGTACGTCGATCTGTGCGGTTACAACGCCCAGGCCGAACTCGAGTCGATCCTGCGCGATGGCGACGTGAAGTTGACCTACGCCGACCGGATGCGCGTGGTGGAGTCACTCGCTGAGTTCGACGATCTCAGCCGCGACTGAGGTCGCGGCTGGCGATGACGTCGTCGTCGGCCACGGGGTGT
>JBCBSO010000645.1:0-2452 GCA_039819205.1 Actinomycetota bacterium | reverse complement strand
GTTCCAGGTCATGATCTCGCGTTCGTCCGACATCGCTTGGCAACCTAGCTCGCGGACTCGGCCGTCGCGGTGGTCGCTCAGAGGGTCGTCGACGACGGCTACGAGCCCGACATGGTGTTGGCCATCGCTCGCGGCGGGCTGTTGATCGGCGGGTCGATCGGCTACGCGCTGTCGGTGAAGAACGTGTACACGATGAACGTCGAGTTCTACACCGGGGTCGACGAACGGCTCGAGGTGCCGCATATCCTGCCGCCGGCGCCCGACTTCGTCGACATGGGCGATGCCCGGATCCTGATCGTCGACGACGTGGCCGACACCGGACACACCTTGCAGTCGGTACAAGCCTTCTGTGCCGGCAAGGTCGGCGAGGTGCGTACCGGCGTGTTGTACGAGAAACCGCGTTCGCTGGTGAAGTGCGATTACGTGTGGCGACGCACCGACCTGTGGATCAACTTCCCGTGGAGCGATCAGCCACCCGTGGCCAAGCGGGAATGGGCCGTCCGCGACGCCTGATATCGCCGATCAGCCGGAGAACGCTGCCTGCTGAGCGCGAGTGAGGCGCTCCTTGAGCGCTGACGGCGGCACGATGCCGGTGAGCTGCTCGTTGTCGTTCCATACGGTGACCACGGGGCGCAGCGGATTGAGGCGGGGGAGTACTGCGGCGAGGTCTTCATCCGGGCCGGCCTTGGCGGTCTTGTTGAACGGCACCATCAGCTGCGTCAGCATGACCATCGCCCGCTGTTCGGCCGGGACGGCCCACATCTCGTCTTCGAGCACCAACCCGTCGAGCTCTCCGTCGTCGCCCACAACGGCGACCGCACCGGCGTTACCGAGGCGCTGCCGTTGCCACAACATCGAGTCGGCGTCCATGTCGGTACCTGCCTGAGCGACGCCGAACCAGGTGAGATCGCGCACCTTGATGCCAGCGAGTTGTTCGCTGATGTACGAACCCATGATCTCGGCGCGTGCGCTGAGTGCAATGAATACGCCGGTGACGATGATGAACAGCCCTGGCAGGCCGTTGAACAACATCCAGACGCCGAACAGGCCGAGGCTCCAGCCAAGCAGCCGGCCAGCGAGTCCGGCCTCGCGCATCGCCCGGTACTTGTCGCCCGTGCGCGCCCAACGAACGGCGCGTACAACGCGGCCGCCGTCGAGTGGAGCACCGGGCAACATGTTGAACACTGCGAGCACGCCGTTGATGAACCCGACCCAGAAGAGCACGTTGCTCTGCAGGCCGATCGAGGTAGCGATGAACACGACCGCGAGCACGGCGCTGACGATCGGACCGGCGACGGCGATCAGGCCGTCGGCACGCGGGGTCGGTGGCTCGCGATCGAGCCGGGCCACCCCGCCCAGCGCCCACAGGTCGATCGACTCGGTCGTCACCCCGTATCGCCGAGCGACCAGCGCATGGCCGAATTCGTGGGCGAGGATCGAGCCGAAGAACAACAGCGTGGCCACGATGGCCGCGACGACGCCGAAGGCGACGGCCAGGTTGGCGCCGATCAAGGCGGCGACCAAGGCCATGCTCCAGTGCGCACGCACCGGAATACCGGCGTAGCGGCCCAAGTTGAGCGAGCCGTTGTTCATATCGGCGGCAGCATCCTTTCGTCGGGCCCCATCGCAGATGAGATGATCGTGACGACGATGGGACGTCTAATAGGTACAACCGTAGGCGAGGGCCGCGCATTCCGGCCCGCGATGGCGGTGAGAACCCGGTGAGAACGGGGAGAACCACGTGAGCAACCCGACACCGGCCGTGTACGACAAGTGAGCAGCTCGTGAACGCCGCGAACATCGACGTCGGGCGGTTGGTGCAACGCCTCGATGCGCTCGCCGAGATCGGCCGGATCGACGGGCCGAACGGCGAGTGGGGCAACGCTCGTTTGGCCTTGACCGACGACGACCGCGCTGGACGCGATCTCGTGGTCGACTGGATGCGCGCCCTCGACCTCGACGTGACGATCGACAAGATCGGCAACATCCTCGGTACCCGTCCAGGTCGTCGCCCTGCACTGGCCCCGGTGATGACCGGCTCGCACATCGACACCGTCGGCACGGGCGGGCGCTTCGACGGCACCCTCGGCGTACTTGCGGGGCTGGAGGTGGTCGAGGCGCTGAACGACGCCGAGATCGTCACCGAGCGGCCGCTGACGGTAGCGGTGTTCACCGACGAGGAAGGCTCGCGCTTTCCACCCGACATGCTCGGCAGCCTGGTGTACGCCGGGGGGATGCCCCTCGAGGCGGCACTGGCGATCAACGCTGTCGACGACGGAGCAAGGGTCGGCGACGAGCTCGGACGCATCGGATACGCCGGACCCGCACCGTGCCCGCCAGTACAGCCGCCGCATGCGTTCGTCGAGTTGCACATCGAGCAAGGTCCGGTACTCGAAGCGGACGGCATCGACATCGGTGTGGTCACCGACGTGCAGGGCATTTCCTGGACCGA
>JBCBSO010000644.1:0-2461 GCA_039819205.1 Actinomycetota bacterium | reverse complement strand
CGGGTGGCCGCGGCCGGGGCCTTCGGGCGACGGTCGAGGAAAGTCGGGACTCCATCGGGCACGGTGCTGGCGAGAGCCAGGTTGGGGCGACCTGACGGACGTGCAACAGAGAACAGACCGCCGATGGGTGGCCGTGGCAACACAGCCACCACAGGTAAGGGTGAAACGGTGCGGTAAGAGCGCACCAGCGGCGTCGGTGACGGCGTCGGCTCGGTAAACCCCTCCGGGAGCAAGGCCAAGCAGCGGGGACGGGCGGCCCGTCCGTGCGGAGCGATCCGCACACCCCGCGGGTAGGCCGCAGAGATGGATGGCCACCGGGCAGCCGCCTACAGAATCCCGCTTACAGGCCCCCTCACCACACAGTCGCCAGGGCCGGCACCGGCGGGCGGCACCGGCCCGAGGAGTTCGGTTGTTAGAGCGGCCCGCTTTCGCCGGCGCCGCAGACGACGAGGATCACGTTGCATGTCACGCCGTTGCCGCCGGAGACCGACGCACCCTGTGCGCTGGCGGTGTTGGCGTTGCCGCCGGTCACCGACGAAGCCTGACCGTTGGCGGTGTTGCTGGTGCCGCCCGCGGCCGACGAGTAGAGCTCGCTGGCGGTGTTGTTGTTGCCGCCGGACACCGACGCGTCGATGCCGCTGGCGGTGTTGTCGCTGCCGCCCGACACCGATGTGAACGCCCAACCGGTGTCGCTGGAGTCGCCGAACGACGGAGCGTTGTCTCCTGCGGCGGTGTTGTCGCGACCGCCCGACACCGACGCCCCGGCGCCACTCGTCTCGTTCCGCCTGCCGCCCGACACCGACGACCAGAAGCCGCTGGCAGTGTTGCCGTCGCCGCCGGACACCGTAGAGAGGTCGCCGCTGGCGGTGTTGTCGTTGCCACCCGACACCGACGACCCGGGGGCGCTGGCGGTGTTGTCTTGGCCGCCCGACACCGACGACCACCGGCCGCTGGCGGTGTTGTCGTTGCCACCCGACACCGACGACTCTTCGGCGCTGGCGGTGTTCCTGCTGCCACCCGACACCGACGACCAGGGGGCGCTGGCGGTGTTGTCGAAGCCGCCCGACACCGACGACACGATGCCGCTAGCAGTGTTCTGTTGGCCGCCGGTGATCGTGGCGTATTCGCCGCTGATGGTGTTGCGGCTTCCGGCGACGATGCCGGAGTGGCTGGTGTAGTCGTTGTCGGTACCGACGACGATGTTGTGACTCCCGGAGCGGTCTTCATCGCCGCCAGCTGCAGTGTCTTCGTTGTAGCCGATGATGAGGTTGCCGCTCCCGTCGCAGTCCTCGAAGTCGCCCTGAACACTCGGTTCGCATTGGCTGTCACCGCTGCCGTCGACAATTTGCACGTTGACGCCGGTGAACCGCACCGTGGGCTGCCCGTCCACTGTTTGAGTGGTCATCGGCGCCGTCTTCGCTTCCAGGACGGCGACCTGTGCCTTCAACGCACTGTTGTCGGCTTCGAGCGCAGCCAGGCGCGCCTCAATCTCGGTGAGGCTCGACTTGGTGTAGAAGCCGACGACGTCACCAAGTACCGACACCTGTCCGTTCTGGTTGAACATCTTCAACCCGCCACCTGGCGACAGCGCAACATCGACCTTGTTCGGAAATGGCGCCTGCCCAGCAGAGAAGTTGAGGTTGGACACCAACGGCACCTCGTCGAGATTCGCCGGGAACAACCGCAAGTTCGACTGCGCGGTCGGGTTCACCACCGTGACGTTCATCGCCACCGCCACCGCATCTGACGGGATCGCCAACGCGCCGGTGCAATCACCGACACCACCGGTGATCTGTTGGGTGTACACCTCACCCGCCCCCAGTGGCGTGGAACGAGGGCCGACCTGGTTGGGTGCCGGACGCAGATCGAACGCGCGACATCCAGATGTCGGCACAAACGTCGCATCGTCGTCACCGGGGGCGGCATCCACCGCCAGCGCAGACATCACCACCCACCCCGCCACCAACGCCAACAAGACGCCGGTTGCGAACCAAACAATCGAACGAACACGAACCGCGACCACCATCGTGGACCCCTTTCGGTCGGCGTGTCCGACCCCGCGCCGAACACAAGCGGCACAACCTATGACAAGAACGGTCAATGCCCCAGCTGTGCCGTCGGGTTCGATCCTTGACTTGTGTAGTTACCGCTACATACCGCGCAGCATCAACGCGCACCGTTCGGGCGGCACCCGACGGCCGGCCCGACCTCCGGCTTCACCCTCACAACGTGAGGCCAGTCCTTCCGCCATTCGGGTGATCAGCGAACCCCCATGGAGGAATGATGCACACCCCACCCACTCGACGCGTCCGCACCGCCCTCGTCGGCGCAATCGCCGCCGCCACCGTTGTCGGCGTCACCGGCATCGCCTGGAACGCCACGGCCGCGCCTGACAACGCCGGCAGCACCTTCGTCCCGATCGACAACTGCCGCCTGTTCGACACCCGACCCGCGCCGGACA
>JBCBSO010000643.1:0-2470 GCA_039819205.1 Actinomycetota bacterium | reverse complement strand
CGAGTTCGCGCAGTGCTTGCGCGACAACGGGCTCGACGTCGATGACCCCGACTTCGAGAACTTCGGGCCTGGCGGCGGAGGCGGAGGCGGCGGCGGCGGCCTGTTCGGCGAAGGATTCAACCCTCAAGACCCGGCAGTGCAGCCGGTGATCGAGGAGTGCCAGAGCCTCTTTGCCGGTGGCGACTTCGCCCCAGGTGGCGGCCGCGGTGGCCCTGGCGGCGGAGCGGGGAACTGACATGCCCGTGCTCTCCAATCCCCCAGTTGACGCCGTTGCCGACACCACCTCGGCGACATCCGAGCGAATCACCACAACCGAACATGCACCGTCGGATCGCACAGCGGCCGACGACCGCCCCTCCGGGCGGAAGCGATGGTTGTGGGTTGTCGCGGTGCTCGCAGTAGTGGCGGTCGGCGCCGGCGTCGCGATCGTCGTGTCGTCGAACGACGGCGGCACCACGACCGACGCCGAGCCGATCACGCTGCGGGCCGTGACCGCCGAGACGACCGACTTGATCGAGTTCACCGACCTGTCGGGCACACTGCGCTATGCCAGCGTGAACACCGTTGGTGCCGGTACCGACGGCGTCGTCACCTCCCTTGTCAGCGACGGAGCGACGGTCGGCTTCGGCGACGAGCTATATGCGCTCAACGGACTCCCCGCCGTGGTGTTCTATGGCGACGTTCCGCTGTATCGCGATCTCGCCGAGGGAGCAGTCGGTGACGACGTGTTGACGCTCGAACAGAACCTCTCGATGCTCGGCTACCACGTGGCCGAGATCGACGACGATGGCAATCCGGTCGACGAGGAGTTCGTCGTCGATGGAGTGTTCGATTCGGCGACCGCTGAGGCGGTCGTTCGTTGGCAGGAGGACATCGGCATCGAACCGACCGGCGTTGTTGCGCCGAGTTCGGTCGTCGTTCTCGGCGGTCCGAGCGAAGTGATCGCCACGTCGGTCGATCTCGGCGATCAAGTTCCAGCTGGCACACCACTCGTGGAGCTGAATCAGGTGGCGGCGGTCACTCCTGGCGTGTTCGCCCAGTCCGCCGGTGAAATCGAGTTGCTCGTGAGCGACGGACAGGAGCTGGCGTCCGGCGATGTCGTCTACGCCGTCGACGGGCTTCCCGTCACCGCCCTCGTCACCGGCGTCGACTTCGATCGAGAGCTGTCCGACGGCGTCGACGATGGTCCCGACGTGGCCGCGCTGGAGGAGATGTTGCTCGCGCTCGGCTACGACGCCGACGGTGCATTGGCCGTCGACGAGGTCTTCGACGAGGCCACCGAATTGGCCCTCGTCGACTGGCAGGCAGACCTCGAAAACACCTTCGAAGAGGTCGATGTGGATGGCACCCTCGAGCTCGAGGAGATCGTCGTCGTCGACCCAGGCACACGAGTGGGCACGGTCGAGGTCACCGACGGTGCCGTCGTGGCGTCGGGCGCCGAGTTGTGGACGACCACGGTGGACACCACCGAACGGGTCGTCGACACGGCGATCGGCGTCGCCGACCAAGAGCTCCTCGCCGAAGGCACCATCGTCGATGTCGAGTTCCCCGATGGCGAGGTCGTCGCTGGCACCGTGCGCTCACTGGCCACGTCGTCGACCACGGACCCCGCCGACCCATCCGCCGATGCGACGCTGGCGGTCGAGATCGTGCTCCCCGCGGTGCCCGAGTCGGTCGCTGCACTCAACGAGCTCGATGTGGTTGTCAAGCTCGTCGACGAGGTGGCCGAAGGCGTCACGGCGGTGCCGGTCAGCGCACTCGTCGCGGTGGGCGATGGTCGGTACGCCGTCGAGGTCGTCACCTCCACGGGTACCGAGTTCGTCGCTGTCACACCTGGGATGTTCAGCGACGGTGTTGTCGAGGTCGATGGCATCGCGGCGGGAACACAGGTGGTGGTGCCGTCATGACGGCGACCGCGCTGATGACCGGGATGCCGGTCGGCTCCCGTCCGACCGTGCCGGGTGATGAGCCCCGCCGCCGGGCCGCACTCGAGATGATCGCCGTCGACAAGGAGTACCCCGGCCACCCGCCGGTTCGTGCGCTCGACGACGTGTCGGTGCGCATCGATCACGGCGAACTCGTGGCCGTCGTCGGACCATCCGGCAGTGGTAAATCGACCCTCCTCAACGTGATGGGCACACTCGATCGTCCGACCAACGGTGTCGTGGCCGTCGATGGCACTGACACCGCAACGCTGTCGGACAAGCAGGTTGCCGGCGTGCGCGCCCGGCGGATCGGCTTCGTGTTCCAGCAGTTCTTCCTTCTGCCGGGTATGTCGGCGATCGACAACGTGGCCAACGGGTTGATCTACCAGGGCGTTGCCTTACGCGACCGGCGCGAGCGCTCGGTGGAGGCACTTCGCCGAGTGGGGCTGGGCCATCGCCTGCATCACCCGCCGAACCATCTTTCGGGCGGAGAACGTCAACGTGTCGCCATCGCCCGCGCACTGGTGCACGAACCGGCCTTCGTG
>JBCBSO010000642.1:0-2470 GCA_039819205.1 Actinomycetota bacterium | reverse complement strand
ACACCATCGAGGCTCACCCGATCGCCAGCCACATACGCCACATCGGCTCGCCACGTGCCCATCGAGATCGGCGGCGTCGTGGTTGGCGGCGTGGTCACCGGGGGGACCGTCGTGGGCGGCGCAGTGGTCGGCGGCGTCGTTGGCGGCGTGGTGGTCGGCGGCGGGTTGGAAGCGAGCTGCCACGGGGAATCCCAATGGTTGTCGACAACGGTGTCGGGCCGGAACCCACGCGTCCACCACTTGGCGACGTAGTCCACACCATCGAGCGTGACCGGGTCGCCAGCCACATAGGCCACATCGGCGCGCCACGTGCCCGACGAGGTCGGGGGCGCAGTCGTCGGCGGCGAAGTGGTCGGCGTCGTCGTCACCGGGGGCGTCGTTGTGGGGGGCGTTGTGGTCGGTGGCGGTGTTGTGAGCGGCTCGAGCGTCACGTCACTGCACGAGTAGAAGGCCTCCGGACTGTCGGAGCGCTGCCACACCATGTACAAGATGTGCCGGCCGGTGCGCTCGGGGAACCAGATGTCGAAGTGATACGACGGCGCGGCCGGGAGCGTCCCCGAGTCGTACACCAGATCCAAGTCGTCCCAGCGCAACGGCTGGTTCGGATCGAAGCCCTCGCGCGTCAGGTAGTAGCGGAAGTACTGCGTGGCATGTGGTGCCGTGGCCTCGAACATCACATGCGAGTGCCCATCGGCCTCGCGCGTGAGCTCAGTGAGGGGCCAATCGTCGCCGGGTACGTCGAACGCAGCGAACTTGGCGCGACCAGCGCTGCACAGCTGGCCGTCGGGGATCAGTTCTCGGTGACGTCCAGCGGCGTCGCCGATGTTGACCTCCATCCAGTCGTACAACGCCTGGGGTTCCGCCGACCAGGCGGCAGCACAGCGTGGATTGTCCGGTTCGAGGAACCGGCAGGTGTAGGTACGTGACGGCGGATCGGCATTCGAGCCGTGGGCTCCGGCGCCGCCCCCGACGATGCCCAGGGCGGTGGCCGCCAGTCCGCCTGCCACCAATGTGACGCCGATGCCCTTGCGCATCGCGTTGCTCATCCGTCGTTGTCGGTCTCCGCGCATTGCAGCTCACTTCCGCTCGAGGCAGCCCTCCACCGCCTACGTGGCGCGGCAACGTAGGGGTGATCGGCAGTACATGTGGCGCGGGTGGCGGGGAAACTAAATTTCCCCGGCCGGGAAATTTGGTTTCCCCACAGGTTGCGGAAAGGTTCGCGCTGGTATTGCTACAGCTGTCGGTGAGCGCTCAGTCGGCGGAGAACGCTGCGATCCCGGCAAGCGCGGTATCGATGATGCGGTCGATCGCTGGCTCTGTCAGCGACCCATGTCCCGTGAGCAGGCGCAACCAGATCGGGGCGTAGAGCAGATCGATCACGGTGGCGGAGTCGAGGTCGGCGCGCAGCGCACCAGAGGCGACGCCGCGCTCGATGGCCTGGCGCGCCTGCTCGCGCCGACGCTCGAAGAACCGCTTGCGGAACATGTCGAGCGTCTCGGAGTCGGTCTGTGCGTCGGCCAGCAGCTCGCGAATCATCGCCCCCGCCGGCGAGCGCATCACCATCGCGGCGGCGGCCATCTGCGTGCGCAGGTCGCCGATCGGATCATCGGTGATCGGGAACGCCGACTCACGCTCGAAGGTCTCCTGAAGTGCATCGGCCACCAGCGCAGTGCGCGACGGCCACCATCGATAGATCGTCTGTTTGCCAGCTCCGGCAGCCCTGGCGATGGCACCGACTGATGCACCACCCGGACCCTCTGCCGCGAGGATCTCGCGAGTGGCCTCGAGGATCCGTTGCCGAACCTCGGGGTCGCGGCGTGGTCCGTACTTCCCGATGTGCCGATCGTAGGCAATGTCGCGTCGTCGATCGCTCGTACATGAGTGTTGGGAATAGGCCCACCAGGTGCGTGGTTTCCATTGCCGAGACTCACGGTCTCGACAACCGAAACCACGACCAAGGAACGATCCAATGACTGTTGACACCACCTTCGAATACGACGGCCTCTGCCCCACTGCACTCGCCCAAGGCGTCGAAGTGCAAGGCGACCCCGCCATCACGTCCACCTACGAGGGCCGCAACTACGCCTTCGTCGCCCAGGACGCCAAGGACGCGTTCGACGCCGATCCAGCCGGAATCCTCGCCGCGATCAACCGCTGACCAACCGGCCGGCTCGTTGCCGGTTTCTCGGCGTTCTCACGTGCGAGCACCACAACCCGTGGCGCCGAGAAACCGCAGCTAGCCCGACAAGTGTCCGAGTGGCAGTCGCATACGGATCTCGTCCTTGCACGGATCAGACGGCAAGGGTGCGACATCGCCGGTCTCGTCGAAGCCGGATCGGCGGTAGAGGTCGGCGGCGTCGTCGTTGCCCCGAGTGACCCACAACTCGATCGCGTCGGCCCCGGTGACCCTCCCCCAGTCGACGACCGCATCGACCAGAACCCGACCGGTGCCAGCACGCCGGGCAGCGGG
>JBCBSO010000641.1:0-2474 GCA_039819205.1 Actinomycetota bacterium | reverse complement strand
CGTTTGTCGATCAGCGAGTTTGTGCAGGTTGTACAGCGGCCGCGGGCTCGGCAGCCCTTTCCAACGCCAAGCGCTTTGGCCCCTCTCGCTGTGCCGACAGAAGGCCAGTGGCTGGATGACCTTGCCCTCTCCCGCCTGGGAGCGCGCGACGTGGCAGAGGACTTCCCCACTGTGATCGCGATAGGTCCAGCTCGAAGTCGGATCACCCAGCTGCGGGTGCCGCGACGGCGGCGGCGGTGCGCTCGCCGGCGCCTCTCACCGAGCTTTCGAGGAACCTCGTGATGTTCTCGATCGGGTCGCCATCGCCGGACAAGTACCGATCGACTCGGCGGCGGACGACTCGCTCGACGTAGTGGTCGATCACGGCCGCACCCAGGCGCTCCTTGCTGCCGAAGCGCCGATAGATCGAGGGCGCCTTGATCTCGAGCGCATCCTCCAAATCGCGGATCGAGGTCTGCGTCCAGCCGCGTTGCCACATCATCGACATCGCTCGATCGAGGATCTCGTCGTCGTTGAACTTTGGAGGTCGGGCCATGTCGTCAGGTGGGGCGTCGAGTCGCCAGCAGATCAGTGCCACAGAGAGTCGGCAACGTCGAGTTGAAAAGATAGCGGACGCTACTTAATCTAGCCGCATGTCCGAGATCGACGCCACACCACTCACCAAGCAGTACGCCACCGTCAACGGCAAGCGCATGGCCTATCACGAGCAGGGCACCGGCCGTTCGGTCGTGTTCCTGCACGGCAACCCGACCTCGTCGTATCTCTGGCGCAACATCATTCCGCACGTCTCGGGAACGGCCCGGTGCATCGCTCCCGACCTGATCGGGCAAGGCGACTCAGACAAGCTCGACGACACCGGGCCCGACTCGTATCGCTTCGTCGAACATCGCGACTACCTCGACGGACTGCTCGACCAGCTCGACCTCGGCGACGATGTCGTCTTCGTCATCCATGATTGGGGCTCGGCGCTCGGATTCGACTGGGCCAACCGCCACCGCGACCGCGTGTCGGGTATCGCCTTCATGGAGGCCATCGTCCGTCCCGTCACATGGGATGCCTGGCCCGAGGCGGCCACCGACATCTTCAAAGGATTCCGCTCCCCCGCCGGTGAGGACATGGTGATCGACAAGAACCTGTTCGTCGAAGCCGTGCTGCCAGGGTCGATCATGCGTCCGCTGACCCAGGAGGAGCATGACGAGTACCGCCGACCGTTCGCCGAGCCCCAGCACCGACGTCCCACCCTCACGTGGCCGCGCCAGATACCTATCGAGGGCGAGCCGGCCGACGTCACCGAGATCGTGCAGTCCTACGCCGACTGGCTGGCGGGCTCGGAGCTGCCAAAGCTGTTCGTCAACGCCGAGCCCGGAGCCATCCTGACCGGCCCGCAGCGCGACTGGGTACGCACCTGGCCAAACCTCACCGAGGTCACGGTGACCGGCTCACACTTCATCCAGGAAGACAGCCCGCACGAGATCGGCGAGGCGGTTGCGGCGTGGCTCCCGTCGACTGACACGTGAGTTCACCCACGCCCGCACGCCGCCTCGTCGAGGCGTTCGGCGACTGCGATGCGATGGCCGAGATGTACACCAGCGATGTCACGTGGCGGCTGAATCACTCTCTGGAACCCAATGTGAAGGGCCCACACGTCGGCAAGAACGCGGTCACCGCCTTCAATCGCGCCGTCTTCGGCAAGTTCTACGACGCTGCATCGGTGACCGTTGACATCCACGACGAACTCGGCGATGAGCAGTCGTCGGCCGTGCGGTTCGACCTGCACGCCGTCAGCGCCAGGGGCCATGCCTACGACGTCGAGTACGTCGTGTTCGCCACCACGCGCGACGGCCGCGTGAACGAGGTGGTGGAGCTGCTCGACACGCTCGCCTCCGCCGAGCAGCATCGCGGGCGGCGTATCGGCGTGCCACCGGCCACGATGTAGACCATGGAGCAACCAGCGCAGCGCTACCGACCAGGTCGCGGCGACCTGACTGGCCAGTGGGACGCAATCGTCGTCGGCTCGGGCATGGGCGGGCTGAGTGCCGCATCGTTCCTGGCCCAGCAGGGCAGCCGAGTCCTCGTTCTCGAGCAGAACTCCATCGTCGGCGGGTGCACACAGTCGTACGAACGACGGGGCTACCGATTCAACATCGGACTGCACTACGTCGGATCGGTCCAAGGACCAACGGTCACCCGCCGACTGTTCGACGCGGTCACCGAAGGAGCGGTTGATTGGCACGCGCTGCCATCGGTGTTCAACCGGATGGTCCTGGGCGAGCGGTCATACGACATTCCCGCCGGCCGCGACGCCTACCGATCGGCGATGGTCGAGTGGTTCCCCGAGCAGGCCGAAGCCATCGATCGATACCTCGACCTCGTCGTCTCGGTGAACCGCACGTCGCGCGAACGACGGGGCTACCGATTCAACATCGGACTGCACTACGTCGGATCGGTCCAAGGACCAACGGTCACCCGCCGAC
>JBCBSO010000640.1:0-2476 GCA_039819205.1 Actinomycetota bacterium | reverse complement strand
GACCACGCCGACCTCACCGGACGCGTGGCGATCGTGCTCGGCAACGAGGCCCACGGGCTGTCGACCGATGCCGCCGGCCATGTCGATCGGTGGCTGACGATCCCGCATGCCGGGCCGGCCGAGTCGCTCAACGTGGGCCTCGTTGCCGAGCACGATCGCCACGCGTCCGGTGAGGTCGGCGTGGTCGTACGGCTGCGGCGAGTGTGCGCCGTGGCTGGTGGTTCCCCAGAGGGTCAAACCGCCGGCACGCACGGCGGAAAGGCTCGCGTCGAGCGCCGGGATGCGGAACAGCGAACCAGCAGCTGCACGCACCACCTTCGGGTTGTACGGGTCGACAGAACCAGGGGTGAGCACCACCCCATTCGCTCCGGCGGCTTCGGCCGACCGGATGATCGTGCCCAGATTGCCGGGATCGGCGATCGCTTCGAGCACGACGACGAACGTCGCCTGCCCAAGGAGCGCCGCTGCGTCGCGCTCGGCGGTCCGGGCGACCGCAATGGGCGGCCGTGGCTGTTCGGTCGGCGCCACGCGCTCGAACACCCCGGGGCCGAGCAGGCGAACCGGGCCGGCACCGTCGATCGCCGCCTCGGGGCGATCGACTGGAACGAACTGCGCCTCGAAGTCGACGCCAGCGCCGACCGCTTCGGCGATCAGCTGGGGGCCCTCGACGACGAAGACTGCCTCGGCGCGGCGGGCGCGGCGTTCGGCGATGAGGCGGCGCAGACGCTGTACTGCGCCGTTGGTGTAGCTGAGCCCGCCGTCGGTCAGAGTGCCGACTTGGCCGAGTCGACGAGCGCGGCGAACGCGGCGCGGTCGGTCACCGCGAGTTCGGCCAGAATCTTGCGGTCGACCTCGATCTCGGCGGCGTTCAGGCCGGCGATGAACCGGCTGTAGCTCATGTCGTGCTCGCGGCAAGCGGCGTTGATCCGTTGGATCCACAGCCGGCGCATCTCGCCCTTGCGTGCCCGACGGTCGCGGTAGGCGTACTGCCCCGACCGCATGACCTGCTCGTTGGCGGCCCGGTACGAGCGGCTCTTGTTGCCGTAGTACCCCTTGGCCTTGCCGAGAACCTTCTTGTGGCGTCGCTTCGCCGCAACGCCGCGCTTCACGCGTGCCATGTCATCTCCTCCGTCGTGTCGTCTTCGTCAGCAATCAGTCGCCAGCGGTTCGATCAGCGCTCGCCGAGCAGGCGCTTGATCTTCTTCTCGTCGCCGGGATGCACATCGGCATCGGCGGCCAGCCGACGCGTGCGAGTGGACGGCTTCTTCTCGAACAGGTGCTGACGCATCGCCTGTTGACGGCGCAGCTTGCCGCTGCCCGTCTTCTTGAACCGCTTGGCGGTGGTCTTGGAGGTCTTCATCTTCGGCATCGTCTACTCCGTTCCCGTGTCGGACGTGTCAGCAGCATCGGACGACTCTGCAGCGCGCGCCGCCTCGGCGGCCGCCTTCTTCATCGCCTCTTGCGCCTTCTTGTCGGGCGACAGCACCATCGACATGTTGCGGCCCTCGAGCCGCGCCTGGCTGTCGACCTTGGCGGCGGGACCGACGGCCTCGAGCACATCGTCGAGGATCTTCGAACCCAGCTCCGGGTGGGCCATTTCGCGCCCTCGGAACTGCAACGTCACCTTGACCTTGTGCCCTTCGTCGATGAACCGGATCACGTTGCGCGTCTTGGTGTCGAAGTCGCCCTTGCCGATCTTCGGGCGGTACTTGACCTCCTTGACCGACACATTGGTCGACTTGCGTCGCGCTTCTTTGGCCTTTTGTCCCTCTTCGTACTTGAACTTGCCGTAATCCATGATCCGGCACACGGGAGGGTTGGCATTCGGCGCCACCTCGACGAGGTCTAGGTCAAGGCCTCGTGCCATGCGTAACGCTTCGGGAACGGGCTTGATACCGAGCTGGTCGCCGGTGGGCCCGATCAACCGCACCTCGCGGGCGCGGATTCGATCGTTGACGCGATGTTGGTCGCCGCGTTGGTCGTGTCGCGGTGCTATGGCTGAACGCTCCTGTGCAATGGGTCTCCCTGACGTTTTTGGTGTGCTCGATATCTACGCTCGACGCGAACTGCACGCGGAGCGGCTCGCAGCACTGCCAGCCTCAGCCTTGTGACCCGGACGCACCGTCGTGACTCGGCGGCCAAAACCGCCGAAACACCGTGGCCGGGTGGGGGTCTCCCCCACTTCGCCTCAAATGTCGCGTCGGTAGGGTAGCGCCTGTGACCGACGAAACCTCTGGACCGCTCGACGACGCCGCTGCACCCTTCGACAACGGCGAACTCGATCCCGAACAGCTCGATGCGTTGGCCGATGCCGAGCAGGCAATGGCCGAGGCTCGGGCTCGGCTCGGCGAGGTCCCGGCTGAGGTGGTGGTCACCAATCACGTGATGGGCCTGTACGAACTGGCTGCGATCCACCTTTCGGCGTCGCCACCAAATCTCGGCGAGGCCGCACTGGCCATCGATGCGGTGGCGTGCC
>JBCBSO010000639.1:0-2493 GCA_039819205.1 Actinomycetota bacterium | reverse complement strand
CGGCTACATCGTGTGGCTCGTGCTCGATGCGACGGAGAACGCATTCCGCGACGAGTACGGCGCGGTGGCCGGCGTACATCAGCACGAAGACGATGCCTTCCCACCGGTTGAGCACGTACCCGTGGGCGAACACCGGCAGGCACGCAATGGCCACGGCGATCATCACGGGGAAGTCGACACGCACGGCGCTCTCGGCAACCGGGAGTGGGTTCGGCGCCACGGCTGCCGTGATGCCCAATACGGCGAGCAGGTTGAACAGGTTGGAGCCGATCGCATTGCCGACGGCGAGGTCGCGCTGGCCGCGCATCGCGGCCAGCACCGAGGTGGCGATCTCGGGCAGTGACGTACCGACGGCCACGACCGTGAGGCCGATCACCAAGTCGCTCACGCCGAGCTCTCCGGCGATGTCGCTGGCCGCGCTGACCAGCGACTGCGAGCCGAGCACCAAGAATCCGAGGCCGACGGCAACGAACAGGATGTCGGCCCACACCGAGCTCTCGCGCAGCTTCTCTGGGGCCAGCGCTTCGTCGTACTCGGTCGACACGTCGTCGCTCGTACCGCGCGCCTTCACCACCGTCCACGTGATGTAGACGACGAGCATCACGGTGAGCACAATCCCCTCGAGACGGCCGAGCGCCTCGTTCAGCACGAACAGCCACACCAGCACCGACGCGCCGATCATGATCGGCACGTCGAGGCGCACGATGCGCTGGGCGACGAGCAGGCTGCCTCCCACGGTGGCGGCAATACCCAGCACCAGCAAGATGTTGGCGATGTTCGAACCGACGACGTTGCCGACCGCAATGGCACCGGCCTCGTCGCCACCGCGCAACACGTCGCCAATACTCACCGCAAGCTCCGGTGCGCTCGTACCGAACGCCACGACGGTCAGTCCGATCACAACGCTCGACATGCCGGTGCGCGCCGCGAGGCGCGCCGCACCGCGTACGAGGCCTTCGGCGCCAATCACTAGGGCGACGATGCCGACCACGAGGAAGATCGGGGTGGCGATCGTCATGGCGGGCCGAGGCTAGACCTCACAGCGAGCAACGACCTAGACCCGCTCGGTTGGAGAGTCGTCGTCGGCCGCTCCCCGGCGCCGCAGCTTGGTCACCCGTCGTGGCACGCCGGTGCGTTGCCACGTGGTGGCCATCCAGGTACCGAAGCGGCTGCGACGTTCGATGACTCCTGCGCGCTCCGCGAGGATGCCGTTGATCTCCGCGCCGATGAGCAAGACGACCACCGCGAGCCACATCCATGTCAGGCCGAGGAGTAACGCGCCGACGATGCCGACCGCGCTGTTGCCGGATCCGGCGACCTGGATGTACGCGCCATAACCGACCGACAACAAGAGCCAGCCCAGCGCGGTGAAGGCAGCGCCCGGAAGATCGAAACGCCAAGGCGTGTGGTGATTGGGTCCGATGTGAAACAGCGTGGCCGCCCACGCGATCAGGATCGCCAGTGCCGCGAGCGCGCGCAGGGAATCGGGAACGCCGACGTCGCGAGTCCACACCCACAGGGAGGTCGACGCCGCAACAACGATCAGGGTGCCGAGTGCCAGTCCCAGCCCGGCGAGACGGAGACGGATGAAGCTTCGGGTGTCATCGATGTCGTAGGCCACGTCGAGTCCGCGGATCAGGCCGGCGAACCCGCGCGACACCGTGAACAGCGCAACCGCCAACGAGACGCTGAACAGGCCCGAGCGCGGCTGATCGAAGAGGCTCTGCACGGTGGCCTGCAGGTCGTTCGACTCGTCGGCGAAGGTGCGCTGGACGAAGTCGAGCGTCACCTCCTCGAGCTCGTTGGCCAAACCATCACCCAGCAGCGACACCGACGAGAGCACAGCGAGCATCAATGCCGGCAAGCTGAGCAGCACCCAGAACGTGACCGCTGCGGCGACGTCGAACAACCCGTCGTCTTGGGTCTCGCGCCAGAGGCGCATCACCCACGCACGCACCGCCTGCACGACGCGCACGATAGCGACGGTCGGCAACCGTTACAGGCGCCGGGCGAGTTCGCTGCGGTAGGCGGCGGCGCGTCGCAACTTGAGGTCTTCGTAGCCGCGCACCGCGTCGGGGAGGGCGGCGATCTCGGTCACCGTGGCGAGCGTCTCGGCGCTCGGGTCGGCCTGGATGCGGGCACACAGGCGATCGACGGCAGCGATGTCCTCGGGGATCATCGCCCGCTCCACCCGGCGGACCTCGGCCCAACGGAACGGATCGGCGAGCGTGCCGCGCAGCCGCTTGCCGCGGCGCAGGGCACGTAAGGCCGGCACGGCGCTGCGCTGCAGCCGCAGCTTGCGGTCGATGCCCATCGCCCGCAGCATCGGAGGATGGAGGAGGTAGGTGACCTCGGGCGCCGTGCCCTCGCCCGCCACCGCCGCGTAGCCCCGCTGGCCCTCTTCGGCGAGGAGCAGGCGAGCTACCTCGTACTCATCCTTGTAGGCCATCAACTTGTACAGGTTGCGGGCGACGGCGGCAGTGAACACTTCGG
>JBCBSO010000638.1:0-2501 GCA_039819205.1 Actinomycetota bacterium | reverse complement strand
TCCCGCCAGCGCTTCGATCGCCGTCCGCACGATGTTCACTTCCGGCTGCTGCGCAGTCAGTGACACTCCCGCCGTTTGCGTATGGAATCGAAGCTGCGTCGATCGCTCGCGCTCCGCTCCGTACCGATCGCGCATCCAACGCGCCCAGATCCGCCGCGCCGCCCGGTACTTCGCGATCTCCTCGAAGAAGTCAATATGCGCATTGAAGAAGAACGAGAGGCGGGGAGCGAATGCATCGACGGGCAGCCCCGCCTGGCGGGCCAGCTCGACGTAGGCGAACCCGTTGGCCAGCGTGAAGGCCAGCTCCTCGGCCGCCGTCGAGCCGGCTTCACGAATGTGGTATCCGGAGATCGAGATCGAATGCCAGCGTGGCATCTCGGCGGTGGCAAAGGCGATGGTGTCGCGCACGAGCCGCATCGACGGTCGAGGCGGGAACACAAACTCCTTCTGCGCCTGGTACTCCTTCAAGATGTCGTTCTGCAGCGTGCCGCCGAGCTGTGAACGATCGACCCCAGCCGCCTCGGCCTGGGCGACGAACATCGCCATGATCGGCGCGGCCGGACTGTTGATCGTCATCGACGTCGTGATCGCACCAAGATCGATCCCCGAGTAGAGATCCTCCATGTCGGCCAGGGTGTCGACGGCAACGCCACACCGACCGACCTCGCCGAGGGCCATCGCGTCGTCGGAATCGATCCCCAGCAGCGTCGGCATATCGAACGCCGTCGACAGGCCGTCGCCGCCGGCGCGGATGATCTCTTTGAATCGCCAGTTGGTGTCGTCGGCGGTGCCGAAGCCAGCGAACATCCGCATCGTCCACAACTTCGATCGATACATCGATGCGTAGGGCCCACGGGTGTACGGATACTGCCCGGGAAACTCCCCATCGTCGGGGCCATACGCGGCGTCAAGCGGAATCCCCGACATCGTCTCGAACGTCGCATCGCGGATCGGCGACTCGGCAAACGCCTGCTCCCACCGCTGTCGATTGCTCTCTGCCATGGTCTCCTCCGATCCGACGCGCGTCGGCCCCATTTCTTGGATGGGCCCGCCGCACGGTGCTCCGTAGCCTACGAATCGATGCACGACGAGACGAACGCAGCCGCCGCGCGCACCGCACGCGGCGTTGAGTTCGGCGTCGCCGCGTATCTGTTGTGGGGATTCCTCACGATCTACTGGAAGCAGCTCGCCGGGTTCGACGCGGTCGAGCTCATCGCCTGGCGGATGCTGTGCGCGTCGGTCGTCATGGCCGTGATCGTCACCGTCCGCGGGTCGTGGCCGACGATGCGCGCTGCGTTCTCCAGCGGTTCGACGGTGGTCCGCTTGCTGGCCGCCGCAGCGCTGCTCACCGTGAACTGGGGGAGCTACGTGTGGGCGGTGGTCAACGATCGAGTGATCGAAACCGCGCTGGGGTACTTCCTGGCACCACTGTGCACGATGGCCATCGGCGTGGTCGCCTTTGGCGAAACACCGACGCGCGCCCAACGCAGCGCGTTCATCCTGGCGGCCGTTGCGGTCGTGATCCTCACCGTGTCGTACGGGCGGCCGCCGTGGATCGCCATCATCTTGGCCGCGACCTGGAGCGCGTATGGCGCCGCCAAACGGACGATCTCGCTCGGACCGGTGGAGAGCTTGGCCGGAGAGACGTTCATCACGTTTGTCCCCGCCGCGATCGGGCTGGTGGCGTTGTCCTTCGGTGCATCGAGCGTTGTCGCCACCGCCACACCGACCGAGTGGGTGTTCGTGCTCGGCACCGGAGTGGTCACGGCGGTGCCATTGATGTTGTTCGCCCGCGCCGCGCAGAGCGTGCCGTTCACCTTGCTCGGACCGCTCAACCTCCTCGTGCCCGTGATCAACTTCGGACTCGGCTGGTGGCTCTACGGCGAGTCGATGCCCGCCGACCGCATCGTCGGCTTCGCCTTTGTGTGGGTGGCGTTGTTCGTCGTGACGTGGGATCAGGTGACGACGCGTCGCAGGGTCGCTCCTGCGCGAGCGGCCGCCTGAGTGACCGCCACTGAGCTACCGTCCACCACGTGATCAGTGCCGGGCGTCCCATTGGCCTCGCGATCGCTGCGGTAAGTGCCGGCGCGCTGCTCGCTGGCTGTTTCACTTCGACCGCCGACTTTCAGCGCGATGCCGAAGACTTCATCGAGAACAACCAAGAACTGTCGACAGCCCTGGGCGAACCCGGCCAGCCGCTGGACTTCGTGTCGGCCACGTGCGACGAGCCGGCTAACCGTGACCCCGGCACGACCTTCGAGTGCGAGGGCACCGACGAGAACGACGATGTGTGGGGCTTCGAGATCGTCATCCTCGACGGCGATGAATACGAAGTGAACGTGAGCGAGTTCCCCTAACCGCCACGCCAGCGGTCTGGGACATGAACGGTGAACGTGAGCGAGTTCCCCTAGTCGCTGCGCTGTGACAGTTGGGGTGAGGCCCCCCCGGTGCAAACCGGGTGTAACCAGGGGGGGGGCCCCAACAGGGCCACCCCCATCGCC
>JBCBSO010000637.1:0-2510 GCA_039819205.1 Actinomycetota bacterium | reverse complement strand
CGGTCGGGGGCCGATCCCGATGCTGCGAGCGAGGCATACACCGCATGACGTACGTCGCGGTCGAGTTCCTGCGGTGTCGGCGTGCCAGCCATCGTCCTCATCGTCGCGCGTTGCCAGGCCATAGGCTGCTCGAATGCCGCGGCAGATTCTGCTTCTCAACGGGCCGAACCTGAACTTGCTCGGGTCCCGCGAACCCGAGGTGTACGGCGCAACGACCCTCGATGACATCGTCGCCGAACTGCGCTCGTTGGCCGAAGCCCGCGGCGCCGAGCTGAGCGACCAGCAGTCGAACCACGAAGGCCAGTTGGTCGACATGTTGCACGATGCGCGCAACTGGGTCGACGGGGTGTTGTTCAATCCGGGTGCCTACACGCACACCTCCATCGCCCTACGCGACGCGATTGCCGCGACCGGGCTCGTGATCGTCGAGGTGCACCTGTCGAACGTGGCGGCGCGCGAGGAGTTCCGGCACCACTCGATGATTAGCTCGGTGTGTGCCGGCGTCGTGTCGGGTTTCGGGCCGGCGAGTTACGCCGTTGCGCTTGAGGGCCTGCTGCGACATCTCGACGGAGCGGACGCATGAGCGGTGACGTTGCGGTTCGTCACGTGGTGATGTTCCGTTGGCACGACCACGTCGACGACGCCGCGATCACTGCGCTGGGTGCCGCCCTCGATCGACTCCCCGGCGCGATCGACGAGATCAAGGGGTACGTGCACGGCCGCGATCTGGCGCTATCGGACACGACGTTCGACTATGTGCTCGTCGCCGACTTCGAATCGGTCGACGACTTCCACACGTACCGCGACCACCCCGAGCACCAGGCGTTTATCGCGGAGCACATCGCCGACGCCGCAGCGCAGCGCGTCGCCGTGCAGTACCGCGTCTAGCTCTGGCTCCAGCGGCGGATGCCGCCCTGGAATCGCTCGTCGACCGGCAGCCCGGGATCCTGGTCGGGGTCGTAGTACGGCGTGTCGCCGATGATCGTCACCCGTTCGACGCGGCGGTGGTTGGGCCAGTAGTCACTCACCGCGTAGTGCTGGCACGACCGGTTGTCCCAGAAGGCGATCGAATTTGGTTCCCACGAGAACCGCACCTGATACTCGGGAAAGCTCGCCTGGCGGTACAGGATCTCGAGCAGTTCTGCGGATTCGTCGGGATCCATGCCAACGATTTCCTTGGTGAAGCCGGCATTGACGTAGATGCCCTTGCGCCCCGTTTCGGGGTGTGTGCGGATCACCGGGTGGTGCGGGTTCGGGTACTGCTCATCGAACTCGGCCAACTCCTGCTCGGTCGCGCCGGCGCGTTGATGTCGCTTGCGGAACAGCTCGAAGTCGTGGCGCGCCACCGTGCCCTCGACGCGTTCCTTGATGCGTTCGGGGAGGCCGTCGTACGCGGCGTACATGTCGGCGAACAGCGTGTCACCGCCGACTTGTGGGGCATCGATGATGCGCAGCACCGACCCGAGGGATGGCTGGAGACGCCACGTGACATCAGAGTGCCAGCCATTCTCCTGCCCGGGACGTTCGGCGTCGTGGGTGATCGCCAACACCTCGGGGTAGCCCTCTTTGTGCGGGCTGAAGGGATGCACCTCGAGTTCGCCGAACCGCTTGGCAAACGCGAGGTGCTGGTCGGTGGTGATGTCCTGGTCGCGAAAGAACAGCACCTTCCAGTCGAGCAGCGCCTGGCGTAGCTCGGCGACCTGCTCGCCGGTGAGCTCTTGGCCCAGATCGATGTTGTCCACCAACGCACCGATGGTCGGTGACTGCGGCGTGAGCTGCAGCGTGGTCAGGTTGTCAATAACGGCCATGGCGATCCCCTTCGCTCGGCGACAGACATGCGGGAGGATCCCGCGTGTGTCATCCTGCCCCGGCGGCACCGTGCCGGTCGAACTCTGGGGTCGGTCAGACGACCTTCGAACCGTACATCTCCCCGAGGGGGTCGCTGATGATCTCGATGCGCTCGCCATCGGGGCCGGCGAAGTACAGCGATGTGTCGCCGACCAAGAACGTCTCGACGCCGGCTTCGTGGAGGCGGTCGCGTGCTGTTTCCCAGTCGCTGCGGGCCATCGAAATCGCCAGGTGGTGGTGGCCGCCGAGTACTTCCGCGTAGTCCTCGAGGCCGAGACCCGGGAAGTCGAAGAAGGCCAGGGCGTTGCCATTGCCGATGTCGAAGAAGAAGTGCGTCGAGCCCTGGTAGTCGCGATTCTCGAACAACTCGGTCAGCGGCCACCCGAGCAGCCCTTGGTAGAACTCGATCGTCCGCTCGACGTCGGAGGAGATCAAGGCTTGGTGGTGCACGCCGCGCGCCGTTGACGCAGGGCGCTTCTCCGGGGGGTGGAGGTGCGCGGCGCGCAGGCGTGCCCACTCGTCGTCGCGGTCGGGATGGTCGCCGTCGCGGGCGGTGCCGAACTCTGGAGCGTCGCTCGTCATGACGTCATCCTGTCACCGGTCGTGATGTGTCGCTCAGGCGGGGGCGACGAGCTGCACGTCGAGCTCGAGGCTGACCTTGT